>CAYLPS010000090.1:0-13960 GCA_964385625.1 uncultured Anaerolineaceae bacterium
ACTGTGGCTCTCGCTGGAAGAGCGCGTTTACCACCGCAATGGCTTGCAGAGGATCCCATTGCCGCAAGGTATTGGGGCCTGCACCTTCGTAAATGATGTGCAGCCAGGTGAGATTAAGCTGGCCGTAAAGCTGCTGGATGAGCGAGTGATGGTTAAAAATGGCGTCGTTTGAAAATGTAGACCAGCGTGAGGTAGAAAAGTTCGAGCGAGTGGCTCAAATCTGGTGGGATGAGCGGGGTGAAATGGGCACCTTGCATACCATCAACCCATTACGGACGAAGTTCATCATGGAAAATCTCACCCATTCAAAGCCGTGCATCCTGGATATGGGCTGTGGGGGTGGGATTCTATCCGAGGCGCTGGCCAGGGCTGGCGCCTGTGTGACGGGGGTGGATGTGTCGCAATCAGCCATCCAGGCAGCCAGACAGCATGCCAAGCAGCAGGGCTTGGAGATCGAATACCATTACGGGGATGCTGAGGAATTCGCCAAGGCTCACCCCCAAAGCTTCGATGCAGTGGCCTGCATGGAAATGCTTGAACATGTACCGAAAGCGGAGGATATCGTGGCTGCTGCCACCCGGGCATTGAAGGCTGGCGGGTGCGCTTTTTTCTCGAGCATCAACCGCACGCTCAAAGCCTACCTATTTGCCGTGCTTATCGGTGAGTATGTGATTCACCTGCTACCCAAGGGCACCCATAAATACAACAGACTAATCCGCCCGCCGGAATTGAAAGCCTGGGGAGAGCGTAGCGGGTTGGAATTTTCCAGGATCGCCAGCCTGATGTATAACCCCATAACCGGCAAGTTCCACGTGGCGGATGGCAAGGGAGATGTAAATTACATGATGCATTTCGTCAAGCAGGAGCTTTCATCGTAGAGAGCCAGGCCCAGGTGAAGCGCTATTTAGCCCTTTCACGCACCACGCACGCCGTCCTGGATATTGCCTGCCCGGGTTTTTGCGCCCTGCTGTGGCTGGGGCGGTTCCCCGAGTGGCCGGTGTTGTTGCTGGCACTGCTCACCGTATTTGCAGCCTATACGGCGATCTACACGCTTAACGACCTGGTGGGCATGGCGGGAGACCGGGAAAAATTTGCTGGAGGCATCAACGCGGGGTACTCGGTGGAGGCCTCTGAGCTGCGCTACCCGCTGGCGCGCAATGCCTTGAGCCTGAGGGAGGGCGTGCTATGGTTCGCGGCGTGGTTCGCCATTGCCCTGCTGGGCGCTTACCTGCTGAACGTAGCCATCCTGATCATCCTCATTGCGGCTGCAATCCTTGAAGTGATCTATTGCCTGCTATTCAAGGTGACTTACCTGCGCGTGCTGGTGAGCGGGCTGGTCAAGTCCAGCGGGCCGGTGACAGCCATCTTCGCCGTGGATCACCAGCCTTCACTCTACCTGCTACTGCTGGTATTCGCCTGGGTGTTCTTCTGGGAGATCGGCGGGCAGAACATACCGGCAGATTGGAATGATACGGTGGAGGACCGCCGGGTAAACGCCAAAACCATCCCCATCCAGTTTGGATTCAGGAAAGCTGGCCTGATTGTGGTGGTGGCGCTGAGCCTCACCGTCGTCACCAGCATGTTCCTGCCGGTAGTCTCGCCGGTGCCACTGGGTTGGCCATACATGTTGGCCAGCGCAGCGGTGGGTTTTATGCTGTTATTGAAGCCCGGGTACCAGTTGTTTAAACAGTACCAGGAAGGACGCCTGGCGGCCAAATTGTTCGATCATGCCAGTTATTATCCCCTGGCGCAGCTGGCCATCATCGCCATTTTTGTATTGTTGAGCTAAAGTGGGGTAAATAACAATCCCGAGTATCGAATGTTTCATGCTCATAAATCTTCTCCTGTACCAGGCCAGGATTTTCCATTTCGTGCTCCAGGCTGATAATACCCCAGCCCATCAAGCATGGGGTGCTTCATTCATTTCTTTACCCTTGGTTTGCACCTACTGAGCCGGCCACAAAAAACCATACTCATCTACCCTTCTCCCTATAAAATGCACCCGGGTTCCACAACACCGGCTGTACCGAGCAGCCGTTGGATGTGTGCACCAGCATTGGTGAAGATGAGGAACTATTTTGGTTGAGTTGGTACCCTTCAGACCGGTTAGCGGACAAGATATCCCGCAGGATGGCGAATAGATCCAGTAGCCTGGCACGCAAACCTCCTTCTACCAACTCCTGCTTACCAGACCCCGATAGTTCTAAAGTGTCCTCTGCTAACAATTGGAACTTGTAGCCTGCAATCTCCGGCTGAGAACCTTGTGAGCAGTTGATGTGAGCTGGCCGTTGGTATTGATTGTCACACACACTATATCCATCCTGGCTCATGGTTTGTTCGGACATTTTTAGCTTCCTTCCTGGCAGTGATTATTCTTGCAACCGGTTGCATTATTCGATAAAAAAAATTAGCTTGAATCCCGGATCACTAATTTCGCCGGGATGGTTACGTTAATTACCTGGCCTGTTTCGATATTCTGGATCAGGTTCTGGGCGAGGAGTCTTCCAGCCAGGGGGATATTTTGGCTGATGGTGGTGAGGGGTGGCTCGCTCGTCCGGGAGATGGACAGGTCGTCGTAGCCCACCACAGCCACATCCTGAGGTACTCGGCGGCCGAGCTCGCGCAGGGCATTGATCGCCCCGACTGCCATCAGGTCGCTGTTGGCAAACACGGCGTCCAGGTCAGGGTTTTTTTCGAGCAGCTGGCGCATTTTCGCCGTGCCTGATTCGACCGTCCAGTCGCCATAGGCGACCAAGGCGGGGTTAACTGCCTGCCCATTCTGCTGCAGAGCGGCGGCGTAGCCATCATAGCGCTGCTGAACTTCAAATTCGTCTACCGGCCCGCCAATAAAGCTGACCTTGTGCCGGCCGGTTTGTAGGAGATGCTCAACTGCCAGCCTGCCGCCCGCCAGGTTATCACTGCTGACCGAGCAGTAGCTATCGTCGGGCAGGCGCACCTTATTCCACACAATGAAAGGAGCATGCATCTCCACCAGGGTCTTGATATGAAAAGGCTTGCGGGTGGAAGTGAGCAAGATGAACCCATCTACCCGGCCAGTATCCAGGTAGTGGTGGGGCCAATGGGGGTCGTGGGGGTCGATATTGGCCACCAGCAAATCGTAATGGTTGTCTGATAAGGTGCTGGTGATGGACCCAAGAATCTCTAAAGTAAAGAGATCAGCCAGCGAGAATAAATACTTGGCATAATGGGCATGGATCACGAAGGCCACTGTACGGCTGCGCTGCAGGCTGAGGCGGCGGGCGGGGATGTTGATCTGGAAGTTATTCTGCCTGGCGACCGCTTGGACGCGTTGTTTGGTCTCGCTGCTGATCAAAGGGCTGTCGTTGAGGGCGCGCGAAACGGTGGATTTGGAGACGCGGCAGATTTCTGCAATATCGGCAATTGTTTTTACTTTTCTCTCGCTCATATTTTTCACCGGTTTTTTGCAACCGGTTGCATTATAAGATGATTAAGAGGATTTGTCAAGGAAAGGGAGATGGTTTTTTCGAGGGCGTGCGGTGACAAGTCTTTGGAAATTTGCCAGTGCATCAATCAGCGAGGATAATTTTCGGCGAGCTGTGTCACGATTTCGCCCGCACTTGTAACCCACGCAAAACCAAAGGCCAGGTTCAGCAAGCTTGCCAGGTGCATTTCTTCTGTAATGCTTCCGGTTGCATCCGCCAGGAAAAAGACACGATAATCACGGTAGTATGCGTCGCGGGCAGTTGATTCGCAACACATGTTGGTCATGATGCCGCAGATCACCAGGTCCTCAACTTTCAGGCAGCGCAGAATCGTTTCCAGGTCGGTGTTGTAAAATGACGAATAGCGGTGTTTGAGGATTTCCTTCTCGCCAGGCAAAGGGGCGATATCAGGGTGGACCTCACTTTCGGGAGTGCCCTCCTTGCACATACCCTGCCACCACCAGCCCATGATACCCGCATCCAGCATGCCCGGGTGGTGGACGTGGCGGGTGTAAATCACTGGCAAGTGTTTTGTGCGGTAAGCTTGGATTAGTTTAATGAGGTTCGGCAGAATGGCCACCCCGCCACAGGTGAAGCTGGGGGAAGCAGGGTTGAGGAAGAAGCGCTGCATGTCGATCACCAGCAGGGCAGAACGGCTGGGATTGAGCTGCATTGCATGCGTGTTGAAGGGGGCAATCTTGTCCAGCCATTGCAGGCTTTTTGCATGGATGGTTTCGGGAGTGACATAATAGTCCATGGTGGTTATCTCCGAGGATAAGGAATATAGAGCATTTTACAACAACCTCGGCCGGTCCTATAGCAGTTTGGCCAGGTGGGCGGGCTGAATGTGCTCAGCGGAGCTGAGGGTTATGGTGAGAATCGTCCACATTAATCTTCGAGTTGAGATCCTGGATTTCGATCATGCTTTTCATCAGCTGTCTTGTTATTTACGGAAGGCCCCAAAGTCGGATCGTACCATCCGTTGACATTGATAGCAAGCTACTCCCATCAGGAGAGAAGGCCAGGCTGTTAACCTGCTGCTTGTGCCCCGATAGAATAGCGATCTCACGTCGGTCTGCCAATGACCAGATATGAATCATTCCCTCCAGGTCGCCGGTTGCCACCAGGGTGCTGTCAGGTAAGATTGCAAGGCTGGCGATTCGGTTCGTGTCTAGGATGTGGGGCTGTCCATCGGTTAATCTGCGGCAGCGCAGTCCGCCAAGCGCTGCACACAATACTTTACCAGGTGAGTCAAATTCGACTGCATATAGATAGTCTCCGGGATAAACATTTTCCATCCAATTTAAGATCTTCTGGGGCTCATCCACCTGCCACCAGATCAGCTCACGTCCTTGGGTGCGTTGGAAGTTGGAGCTACTAAGGAGATACTTCCCATCCGATGAAACCGCCAGGCTTTCCACCAAGAAAGAATGTCCCCGCAAATTGAACAACAGCTCGCCTGTTTTACTATCGAGCACATCAATTAATATTCCGTTGCCGCGAAATATTGAATTGCCATCCGCTGAAAACCGCACCACCGCTGAGGCGCGGCATGGACCGAAATTGTTAGTTTGGCTATCCGCGAGGGTGATTATTAAAAGCCCTGCATCTGTACAGGCTGCTAAACGGTCAGCAGAAAAAGATAGGTCAGGATCAGCCATAAAGCGGCTGCCAAAATCATAAATTGCCTGCTCATTATCTGATAGATTCCATACCCAGGCTTCGTGATCTGATAGCCTGCCCCAGGCAAAAGCCTGGTCAGGCTGAGGGAAGCGTTCACCAATCGTACCTGAAAGGTGACCGATTTGCTGCAATGTGCTGTAATCTGGTTCAGGTGAAGGTGGTTGTGGGGGTACCGGATAAGACTCATCGCGACTCAAATCTCTGGCAATATAAGCTTGCTCCCCGCCGTTGACTAATATATATTTACCATCTTCAGAAAAAGAAGCATGTGCCCATGCTAAACCCGTCTCAATTTTGGCCTGAAATACCAGGTTAGGAATAGACCATAACTTGACTGTTCCATACCAGGAGGTGACCAGCAGCATATTATCTGGAGAAATTGCATGCGAGTCCACTGCAGCAACGATCTGAGGAGCTAATTCATCTCCATAACGTGCATCTCGCAGAGTGGCCCAGGAGGATGTTTCCTGGGTAATTTCCAGTACGAGCAGGCTGCCATCCATTGAAAAAGGCTGCCCAACCACATGCCCTATGTGGGGCAGCCGCCAGAGTAACTGCCCATCCTCCACCTGCCAGACGGCAATATCACCACTCATACCCGAAGAAAGTAATTTTTCACCATTCGGTGAGAATACCAATTGTGAGACGTCATGTACAACTACATTACTTAGGTGATTTGCGAATTCCCCAGTGGTTAAATTCCATAAGCCAATACTGGCGTCACCGAAGCCGATAGCGACCAAATTTTTACTTGTGCTAATCGCCAAGGCGCACATCGACGAAACCTGTTTGAAAAATTCTGCTTCCAACTTGAGGCGATCTACAGGCAGCTGAGCGTAAACGGCATCCTTCATCCAAGGACTTAAAGCAGCGATGGGTGCCAGGTCGTATCGTTTCTGCCCAGAAGGTAGGTCGATTACCTGAATCGATCCATCTGGAAGGCGGGCGAATAGCAGGTCGCCGGCAGGAGATAGGATAAACTGATCTGCTTCAGGAAGATAGCGGATTAATTTCAGGGTGTCTGCATGATACAGGTAGATCCCAAAGTTTGTTTCCTGGATGAATACATTAGCTACGATAGAAAAAGCCGATTTCAGTGGTGAACCCAGGCCCCATACGGTTTTTTGGACCATCGATGATGCATTTTCCTGGCTAAGAGGCACATTTCCCCATGGAACCGGGGTTAGTGTGGGGGTGGGTGAATTTGTTGGCAGGGGAGATGGGCTGGGGCTTGGTGTAAGAGTTGGTGGAGGTGACGTGGGAGTTCTGGTGGGAGGGAGTGTTGAAGTGGGTAACTGTGGCGTATGTGTTGCAGAGGGAGGGATTGTCGGTGGTAAGGCTTGTGGCTGCGTGGAGAGCGATTGGGAGGTTGCTGAGCAGCCAATCAGTATAAAACTTGCCAGGACGTAAGCGAACAATTTATTTATATCCATTCTCCCTCCTTAATATCTTTTATATACCCCTACTCCATCATCCTCGGCCGGTACTGTAGTGCTTCTGCCAGGTGAGCCGGCTGGATTGCCTCGTTGCCGGCCAGGTCGGCAATGGTGCGCGCCAGCTTGAGGATGCGGTGGTAGGCGCGTGCCGAGAGCTGCAGCTGGCTCATCGCCGAGCGCATGAGGGTGCGGCAGGTATCGTCCAGCTCGCAGAACTGGCGCACTTCCGCCGGGCGCATGTCGGCATTGCAGGTGATGGGCGAAAAGAAGGGCGAAGCACCACTATCCTGTTGGGAGTCTTTTTCAACCGGTTGCTTCCCCCCTGCAGGATCAACGCCAAAACGGTCGCGCTGGACCTGGCGGGCAGCCTCTACGCGTTTCTGGATCACTGCCGAGGGTTCACCCAGGCGCTGGTCGCTCAGCTTGTCGTATTCCACGCGGGGCACCTCGATGTGGATGTCGATGCGGTCGAGCAAAGGGCCGGAGATGCGCTTCTGGTATTTGGTGACGGTGCCCGGTGAGCAGGTGCAGGGCTTGACCGGGTCACCATAATAGCCACAAGGGCAGGGGTTCATCGCCCCAATCAGCTGAAAATTGGCCGGGAAGGTGAGCGAGCCCTGCGCCCTGCTGATGGTGACGACCTTATCCTCAATCGGCTGGCGCATCACTTCCAGCACGCGCGGCCCGAACTCGGGCAGCTCGTCAAGGAAGAGCACCCCGCGATGGGCCAGCGAAATTTCGCCTGGGTGAGGCCAGTTGCCGCCCCCCACCAGGCCGGCATGGCTGATAGTGTGGTGTGGGGCGCGGAACGGGCGGTTTTGAATGAGAGGCACATCGGGAGGCAGCTGATCGGCCACCGAGTAGATGCGGGTGACATCCAGCGCTTCTTCGATGGTGAGGCGCGGCAGGATGCCCGGCATGGCGCGCGCCAGTAGGGTCTTGCCGGCGCCGGGCGGGCCGACCATCAGTATGGCGTATCCAATAAAATGGGTGCATCGCTTATAATGCCGGATATTTTTATGTTTCCATCCGGGTTTAATAGGACCTTGATATTTAGTCGGTTTAGTATCCATCGTTTATTTTCCATGGTTGGCTGCCAATTCTCACTTTGCAGCCTTTCCTTAATCTCCATGGAAAAAGCCTCAAGATTTTGAAGATCATCAGGTGTTGGAATATCGGATATGAATGATTTTATATCATAAATCCTTTTTTGAATGGTGCTTTTTTCCTGTTCTATTTGCGTCTTTTGGCCTAAATAATCTTCCTTGCTTATCCCTATATCCGGGTCGGTATAAGCCCTCAATAGGTTCTTTAATCGCTGTTCTAATTTACTATGGGTTTTATTCAATTCGTCTAGCAGCTCCAATTCCCGCTGATTTTCCAGCTTGCCCTTTTCTATGGCTTGTTTATAACCCTCTAAGACGATTTCAGGTGTTAGTAAAAATTCAATAATTTTATTCCATACCTGATTATCTAATATCCGGGCTGATATACTGTGGTTAGAACAATGCCCTTCTTTTGCCCGATGCCTATAAATTAATTGCTCGTTTTTGGTCCGTCTTTTGGGATTGGGTTTCCTGCATTGTGAAATAAAAGCCTTCCCACATTCTTCACAAAAAATCATACCAGATAATAAATATTCATGCTTGGTTGGGCGCCTGGTTACTTTGCTATTATATGAAAGACGTTCCCTTGCAGCCTCGAATAATTTTTCATCAATAATGGGTGGAATGTTTATCCTTATCCATTCCTGTTGATCACGAACAATTCGCTTTTTTTGAAAATCCTTCCCCAACCTTTTGGATTTATTGTAGTGGATATAACCGATATAAGCGGTATTTTTCAAAATCTTGGCAATCGATGATTTAGCCCAAATTCGGCCTCTGGCTGGAATTGCATTTTTATCCTCATTCAATCGCTTGACAATGGCCCGAATGGATAACTTTTCAACCACATAATAATTAAATATCCGCTTGACTATATCAGCCTGATTTTCGTTGATTTTTATATCTTTAGAATTGTTGTTATCCACTTCATAACCTAATGGAAGCCAATTCCAAAAGGTTTCATTTCTCATGGCCTTTTGGCGTTTTCCCCGGTTAAATCTTTCCGTTCTCCATTCATTCTCTAATTGGGCTGCACTTGCGATTACATTTTTCAGGAATTGGCCTTCAGGTGAATCGGTGTATTCACCTTTCACATATTCAACAATGGCCTTATGTTTGTAAAATCCATATTCATGCACTCGCAATTTATAGGGGTCCCGATCTAATCGATCTATGGAATAAACGATAACAACGTCAAAACCTTGTTTTTCAAGGTAATCATAAGCAGCATCTAAACCAGGACGGTATAACTCCAATGATGAGTAATCATCCACAAATGCCGGGATTGCACCATTGCCCGGTGTGCAATCCCGGCCTGTTTCCGGGTCAACAAACCGATTACCAACAATGGAATAACCCATTTTGTTGGCATACTTAACGCATTCCGCAAGCTGGGAGGGGATGGAATAATTATCGCGTTGTTTGTCGGTTGATACCCGGCAGTAAATAGCAGCTCGTTTCATTCTATTAATTCATCCCGAATGAATAACCTATAAATTGCGATTTTATGGGTTCAATAATCTTATCTCCAAATGCCATATATTTTTGACAACGATTCATTGCCTCTATAACTTCTTTCATCGTATGATCACATTGCTTTGGTTCCATTAGATAAATCGTAAGGGTGATAATATCATCAAAAAAAGGACGCATTTGAGGGGTTAGTTTTTTATAAAAATCTGTTTCCATAAACCCACATATTTTTTCAACCGTATGGTAAAACTCAGTTTCAAATAAGTTTACCTCGTCCATTTTGGCATTCTCCTATTCAAATTAGTTTAGTTTACTGAATTATTTTTATATCTTTAGCCAATTGGTGAATTATCCATTCAGCCTCAATCCCAAATGGTCACATGGGGCGTCTGTTAGGTCCTGCGATATTCCCAAATATCTTTCCGTTGTTTTTATGCTTGCATGGCCTAAAGACAATTGAATTTGATCTAATCCAGCCCCTCCCTTGTGGGCAAGTTTAGCGAATGTCCTTCTTAGATCATGGGCTGATAATTCATAACCCAGGTGCTTTGAATATTGTTTTACAACGTCCTGTATAGCTTGCGAAGTCATTCCATATCCGTTGATAAACCCTCCCTTATGAATCGGACGGAATATCAATCCGGGCGCTTTTATGCCGGCTGCTTTGGTCCATTCATCGATTGATGTTTTTACCCATGAAGGAATCGGGATGGTCCTTATTCTATTGCCCTTCCCTATTAGGTCAATAAACGCCCACCTCCCTTCACGCTGTTGGATATGGTCAAATGATAGTTTTGCAACCTCGGACCTTCTTAATCCAGCCCCAAGAAATACCGCAAGGATGGCCCGATCACGCAATCCCTTTAGCTGTCTATAATCGGGAATATCTAGCAGCTCTTGGGCTTGATCTTTGGTTAGCCAATTCCCGGACCTTACACCATGAGATTTAACACCCCTAATCTTGGTTATGCTGGAGGCTATGGATTGTTCAATAAATTGGTTATCGGCTGCCTCTTGTGCTAATTTCCGAATGGCTGATAATCTCTGGTTTATGGTGGAGGGTGCCACACCTGAATTTTGTAAAACAGTTTTATATTGTTGTATTGTTGCTTTAGTTAATCCTGAATTTGGTTCCCGCTGATACCAGGAAAGAAAATCACCTAAAGCCTTTTCATATGCCCTCCTGGAATTCTCAGAGTTCAAACCATCCAAAACCAGATCGATAACGGGTGTTGGATTCTTTGTGGTTGCTATGGCTTGATTATTCATTTCGGCATTCCTTCAGGGGTAATAAAAAACCCCGTCTTGTATGCCGGGGCTTGGTATAATTGCTCTTATCCAGTTGACCGCATCCCCGGTTGATTGGTAGGGTCGGTAGAATGTTTCCGCATTCTGCCGATCCGTTTTTATTTGTAATCACATTATACTATAAATTCCGGGTCCCGGCTGTATGAATTTGAAAGGTTCTAAGGATTATCAATAGTCATTTCGGACCGTTGCCCCCCTCCGGCCTATTCCGGAGGGGGGGTTGGTGATGCGCTCGGGCGGGGAGAAGTCCGCCCTCCCTGCCAGGGCAATTGGAGGATTGCCCTGGCAAGTAAACAGGTGAAAAATATTTGGTTGTTAAGGTTTACTTACTCATTTTCTCCAAAATGCCGATGTACCCATCCGGTATGATCTTCGCGCTTTGGTCCCGTATCATGCACATTGGTATAATCCCATCGGCTTTTTTGTTTTGGCCCGGCTGTAATATGTTGAATTACTCCTAAATTAGTCAATAGCGCGGCCATGGCAAGCGCCACAATTACATCAATTTTATAACTGGTTTTTTCCTTGGCAATCCTCCAGCCCCTTGTAGATTGAATCGCTATCGCATGGCTGGCACAAGTCCGCATGAAATTGTCTGGGTATAAGAGTAAATTTCCAGCTTTTATCAGCTCATACAAGTTTTGGCCCATAGCGGTTAGGTTGGGTACACTTTGGGGATATTCAACCATGGGCAATCCTTCAGCCTTTAGCCGCGTAGAAAGATCATGCAGCTGGTAGGGGTCATATCTCATTTCTGCGATGTGATAGCCATGATATAACTCGCGAAGAAAATCGCCTATCGTACCATCAATATCTAGAGGGGCTTTACTGGAGGGCTGCCAAACCTTATGACGCGCCAATACTACTTTTTTTATGGCATAGTCATAATAAACTGCTACCACGCTGGCGCTATCGTGTTTTGTCGCCGCGTCCACGCCAACATAAAGCCTCTTATCTTGTATAGACAACACCGGGCGGTGATTTAGATCTATACACTTATCCCATAGGTCCATTTCAATGAAAGCCTCTTCACCTGTTGACCGTTTATTCAAATGCAAGCGCTCGAATGTCCCCGGTCTTAATGTTGTCTTTTGGTCGGTGTAATATATCGCGGCTTCATCTTTGGTTCCCCGGAAACAACGGTCCTGGGCTTCTAACCCGTCAATGTGGAAAAGCAGTAAACCGTTTTTCAGGTATATGGGCCATTCGGTTGATATTGGCTTTCCCTGCAAGCCTCGATCTAATAGCTTATGCCATGTATTAGATTCACCCTCAAAACCTGCATAGCTATCGCATATCCGTAAAGTAGGCAATCCGTAAAACTTACCTGGGGGAGGGGTTAACTCCTCATAAGCCCTTATACCGCCCTCGTAAACGATGCCCCAGCTTTCGGTATGGCTGGCTGTCAAATGATTGGCGCCTGCGTTCCCGGCTGCATCGATGGAAAGCGCCTGGATGGTTGAATCGGTGGGCTTGAAGGTCAAAACCTTATTAGTGATAATGGTGTTTTTCCGTAAATAAGCATTATTTCTCACCATCGTTGATATTTCTTGAAATTGCCTGGAGGCGCTTTGGTCAAGATCATTACCTACGGCAAAGTGTTCACCGGGCAAGGCTAACCATCGCCAACACAATAAAAGCGCATTGGTGAAGGTTTTACCTGTCTTCTTAATATTGCTGATTGCCAGGGTGGTAACAATATACCGGTTATACCACCATGCTTCTAATACCGCCCGCTGCCATGGTTCCAGGGTTATGGGCTGCTTATCTGCGTCTAACCACCCATGTTCACTTTCGGCCCATGCTACCGGGCCTATCTCGCGCCATTGGGTAATCAATTCATTTATCAGATTCATTGGATTTATCCTTCAGGCTTTTCAGAATGTCAATTTCATCTATCACACCCTTTTCATTTGGTAGTAAAGAAATATAATCTTTCAGGGTGCGCGAAGCTGCATTCATGAATTTGGGCAATTCCCGGAATAAGCATATTTTTTCAAGATCCACACCATCCGCTATTTTTTTTTGAATATAAGCTTGTGCAATCTCAAAAACCATCACGGATTTAGCGGTATGGTCCCTCATTAACTCTAGAGTGCTATCCCTGCTTTGTAATCGGTTTTTTAATTCAGAATAAAGACTAAGATTGGTATTGTCTAATGCCGATTCACCATTATCCCGGAATGCGTAAAGCCCATGTTTACGGCTGGCGTTTTGTCGCTGTCTAATTTCGTTCTGGCTTAGATTTCGCCTTGTCATGGTTATCCTTTCCAGGTAGGTTGACGCTGTAATGTCAACCTACCTGATGGGAATGTTGGCCTAATGGATATAATCTTCTGGTAAGGCTTCGGCTGCTGCCAACTTTTCTTCAGCCTCTTTGACGGCATGGTCGGCAATCTCAAAAGCCTCAAACCATCGATCACCCTCTGCGCGCCATGCCTCAAGATCATTGGCTGCTTTGGTAAATTGATGCTGGCATTGGGTTAGTACGGACTTGCACTTTGTTACCAATTCACTTTTATCGCTCATTTTTTATCCTTTCGGTTTATTTGGGTTTACTTGCTATCTTTGGTTAGGGTTATGGTTTCAACGGGCTTGCCCTTCAGCCTATCTACATGGTCCATATAACGCTTTTTCGCTTCTTCTTCAGACCGGGCTTCTTCCTGCTTTTTCCTTTCCTCATAATATGGGGTAAGATCACCATCATCCAAAACCGTTTGCATCAATGTTCGGAGATAATTTTCGTCCTTTTGGGCCTGGCTTATTAGGGGATTCATTTCTTCTTGGATGGCTGCAACCTTTGAGAGTAAATCAGCCTTTTGGGTATTCAATACCCCTATTTTGCCGCGAAGTAATTGAAGCGCCGTGTCTTTGGATTCAATAAGATCAGTCAAGGCTTGCTGTAATTTGGCCCTTATCTGAGATGGTTTCCAATAGGCTTCAGGTACAAGGGAGCCCGCCCCAACCTCGGTTGATACACGCGCCCACAGGTATTCTTTAGGCACCTCGAACACATCGCCTATCTGGTAATTCTTATTGCCCCAGGTGAAAGAATGTCGCACCCTCAAGCTATGCCCGGCCTGTAATTCATCAATAGCAATTGCTTTCAAGGCGTCAAAGTCGCGAGGGTATAGGGTATTCTCGTTGATCTTGGTTTTGATTTCGTCTAATAATGCCCTGATTGATTTTTGCTGCTTTTTCATTGGTCAACCTCGATTGACGTTTCACGGCCCGCGGCTGGGGATTGCTGCCAGGACCTTACAGCATCAGGGTATTTCTCGGAATATTGCCTAAGCCCCTCTGCATAATCGCTTATGTTATTATCAGCCATGTATTGACGAATTCTTTCATCCAAGGCTACGGCCCGGGCCTGTCTGGTAAGTATTTTCTTTTTGGTCATTTTTCTCCTTTCAAGGTTTTGTTTACTTGCCATAAATCACATTATCAAAAGTCATTTTTTATCGATCTTCTATAATCCAATCTCCTTTCC
>CAYLPS010000091.1:0-13867 GCA_964385625.1 uncultured Anaerolineaceae bacterium
CCACACGCGCATCTTATCAGATTTCGCGAATTTTGAGGAGGGGTGAGTAATTACCCACAAGGGGTTTAAGAAGAAGTTACAATATTTTAAGAATACCAATCGAATAGCACATACCGGTTGGAAGAACCGCCAACCGTACGAAAGAAGAGTGCTTTAGATACCGATCAAAATAAGATCGGTATGAAAGAAGATCACTTTCAATGTTCTGATCGACAAGAGGGATAAGGAGAATTCGGGAAATTTTAATATTTAGATGGTCAGAAGATAATAGCTGAAGGATCATGGAAGAGAAAATGCTGCCCTCTACCAGGCAGACATTATTGACAGTCAATCAAGCGTTGATAAAACCCCTCTGCCTGCGGCATGACCTTCTCATAATCCGCCCTGTCTTTTACCAGCTGTAAATTTTTCTCCATGCCCTGCTGCAGCAGCTCGGGATGGGAGAGGGCGTGGATGATCGCCTGGGCAAGGGCTCGAGGGTCAGAAGGGTCCACCAGCAGGCCATTCTCACCAGGGATGATCCACTCTCGCAGGCTCTCGATATCCCCGGCAATGGGGAAGCAGCCACAGGCCATGGCTTCCAGCAGGGTATTGGGCGTGCCATCGTGGGTGGTGATGGAAAGGCTGATGTGCGATGCCCTGAACAGCTCAGCCATCTGCGGGCGAGTCAACAGGGGCAACAGCTGAACCTGCCTGTTAATACCAAGCTTGCGGACCCATTTTTCAGCGTCAGCTTCGCCATGCATCGACGGGCAGATAAAGACTGCCTGGGGAACCTCCTCCAGCACGAGTGGAATGGCCTGAAAGAAGGTATCGTTGCGCACATAGGCACGGTAACCCCTGGGGTTGATCACCCTGGCGGGAAATTTTATTTCTGCATTGCCTGTAGCCCCATCGATGGGCATCTCGGGCGGGTAAAAAATATCGGTCTGAACACCCCCTGCTCCGGGCATCACGATGGCTGGCTTACTGACAGGAAAGCCAAACTCGAGAGCCAACCGCTGGTCGCGCTGGCAATCGGTATGCAGCCCATCGGCATAAGCGAGGGCCTGCCGGGTGTACGATGCCATCGCTGAAGTGGAACAGGCATGCAGGGTGAAATCATTACCCCAAACCGAGAGCAACAGAGGAGCTTTCGTGGTCTCTAGTCGCTGCTGCTTGAATAATTTCAGCGCTTCACCAGCCAGCATCCCTTCATAAGGGATGCGCATGGCATGGATCAGATCGGGCTGAAGGCAATCGATCGCAGCTTGTAAGGTCCTGGCAGCCCTGGGAATGGAGATTGGGGTAAGCCATTGCCTGAACCGTGTGCGTAGCCTTGCCGGAAGCAAATTGCGCAACCAATTTCTCCAAGCAGCCTGACCGCCGAAGCCATTCCCTGCCAGCTCACTCATTCCCAGCGGAATCACCACCTGTGAGGCAAGGCCCTCGATCGATGGGCATGCATAGGTGGACACCAGATGCACCTCATTCCTGTGGTTGATGAAATAGCGGATCCAGTTCAGGGCAATGGGAGAACGGCCATCGGCGATGTATAACAGTTTCATCACAGTGAGGGTACAACAAATCGAGCAGAAAAGCAATAGGAATCAACCAGGCTATTGGACAGATTTTGATACCAGTGGAAATTACATATCCGGGAAGATCGCAAAGGAAGATTTGTAGATATGGATCATAATAGCAAATCCCAATGCGGTTAATGACCGAGCGGATAGGTGAATAAAGACAGGTTGCTTTTGCTTAAGAGCCAGGGCAGCGTAGTTCACCCTTCCAGAAGACTAATGGAGACAAAAAAAGTAGTCGCTTTTTCGCTTCTCTGCTCGCAATGACAATCCATCAGTTTCTTTGGGGACGAAATGAGCGGAGTGCTGTGAAGGTAGTCTTAAGAGCACAGGGGAAGAGTGAAGAACATCAGAAATTCAACACAAGGGCTGGCGAGCGTGAGATATCGTAAAAAAATCGGAATGGTAAGGTTCAGCCAGGCACCTGAGTGCTTGACAGGCGAAAAAATATCCTTATCCTATGCAATGAGCTTAATTTATTATATCTAATCACAATAATCTATTTGAAGGAGGAATGCAAATGAAATACAGCCCTGAAATCCAGGCTTCCATAAACTCGCCTGGGCAGCTGGAAAAGCTTTACCAGGCCGCCAGACAAGCCAATGACGAAGCGGAGTTCCGCCACGATATCCAGGCGGCTAGCGAAAATGCCCCCGATAATATCCTGCTGGCTGCCTGGCAGGCACGGTTTGAGCATTCACCCCTGGTTAAAGCCAGGCGAGTGACCAATTGGGCGCTGGCAGTGATGCTGGGGGTGGTCACCGGCTTATGCCTGTTTGCAATCTCAGACCCCAACCTGAGATTCATCAACTTACTGCCTTACGTGCTGATCTTCTGGTCACCCATTGTCACCATGCTGGTGATCGTCTTCCTAGCGTTGATCTCGAAGAGAAACTACCTGTTCGCTGCCATTGCCGTGGTGAGCCTAGCAATCGCCGGTTTATACATCTGGCTGGTCACCCCCAACATGTCGCGAACCACAGGGGAGCATTTCATGACCCTGATGGCAATCCAGCTACCCCTCTTGTGTTGGATCGCCCTGGGGGTGGCAGTGATGAAATTTCACTCCACCGACAGCAACCGTTTTGCCTTCCTGACCAAATCCATCGAAGTGATGATCACTGCCGGGGTGTACCTGATCTTTGGGGTGGCATTCGGCCTGATCACACTGGGCATGTTTGCGGCCTTGAGCGTGACACCTCCAGATATCATCATGCGCCTGGCTATTGCAGGGGGGTTCGGGTTGATCCCCATCCTGGCAGTAGCCACCATGTATGACCCCAGCGTGGCGCCCGAGGGGCAAGACTTCAGCCAGGGGTTGAGCAAATTTGTGTTCACCATGATGCGGCTGCTGCTGCCGCTGACTTTGCTAGTGCTGGTGATCTACATTTTCGTGATCCCCTTCAACTTCTTCGCCCCGTTTGAAAACCGGGACCTACTGATCATCTATAACGTGATGCAATTCGCCATCATTGGGTTATTAATCGGCGCCACACCGCTCAAGATCGATGATCTATCAACTAATCTACAAAAATGGCTGCGGTGGGGCATCGTGGCAGTGTCGATACTGGCGCTGTTAATCAGCCTGTACGCGTTATCTGCCGTATCTTATCGTACGGCAATCGACAGGCTGACCCTCAACCGCCTGACGATCATCGGCTGGAATGTAATCAATATTGCCATCCTGGGTGTGATGATTTATACTCAATTCAAGAAGGATTCTTCACCCTGGCACGAGCGGCTGCAGAGAGTGTTCAGCAAAGCCACAGGTGCATACCTGGCATGGTCGGTATTCTCGATCCTGGCATTACCCTGGATATTTAGATAGCATGTTTTATGTCCTGATCGTAGAAGATAATCCCCACTTACGCCCCGCCCTCAAGGCGGGGCTTCAGGCTACTGGAGAGGTATCAGTACCCTTCGACTGCGCGAGCGGCGAGGAGGTACTGGATTTTTGCCTGGAAAATCCTCAGCAGCAAGCCAGGACGGTACTACTGATGGATGTGCAGTTGGCGGGGGCAATGAACGGCATCCAGGTTGCGGTAGCCATCCGGCGCGAGTTTCCTCGTTTTCCGGTGGTGTTTTATTCCATCCAAGATGAGGACCGTTATTATAGGGATTTCAGGAACTCGGGCATCCTCAGCCATTACGCCTACGTGCGTAAATCAAATTACCTACTGCCAGCGATGTTGATGCCACTATTAAAGAATGCTGTTGCCGGGAAGCGATTCATCGACCCAGAGATTGACGCCCGGGTGCGCGAGGTGCAGGAAAAAGACGAAAATAACCCACTGGCGTTGCTAGAGCCCAATGAGCAGGAGGTAGCCAGGCTGCTAGCGGACGGTTTGACCAATGAGCAAATCGCTACCCGGATGGGATTTCGAGATAAGCGCACCATCAGCCGAATCAACGGGCAGATTTATGCAGTGTGGGGATTAGACCAATCTACCACCGATGAGAAAATTGCGCGTACAAGAGCCGCGATCATCATGCGAGCGGGAAAACTGATTTCATGGGATGAGAACGGTGAGATAATCGGGGGCAAGTGATGCCATGAGTCACCCCCACACCATCCATGGTAATACTATTGCTCTATTAAACAGCCACCAATATGACCGGTAACCTCTCCCTCGATTGGGCCACGCTGGCAATATCCATTTTTAACACCATATTGCTTTTGTGGCTGGGATTAACCGTGCTCTTGAATGCAGAACGCCGCTCTACCGGGGTATGGGTTGCGGGGGGAGGCCTGCTGATGAGCAGCCTGTTCTTCCTCAGCCATACAGCCATCCTGGGATCAGGCCCGCTACAACCCGGAGCGGGGATGGATACCTGGTGGCGGGCAGGCTGGATTCCAGTGGTGAGCATGCCTTTCGCCTGGTATGTGGTAATGCTGTGGTATTCAGGCTATTGGGAGCAGCCAAACAATGCCTTACAGCAGCGTCACCAGGTGCCACTGGTGCTGGCGACATTACTCGCAACCAGCGCGGTGGGCCTGGTGTTCCTTTTCAATACGGTGCCAAGTTATAACCAGGCGATCCGGCTCGACCTTGGCGGGGTATTATCGCTTGGTGGGGTGCCGGTGTTGATGTTCATCTACCCCATTTATCTGGTGATATGTATCGGCTTTTCATTGGACGCGCTGTTGCAACCCGGCCAGTCAATCCGCCTGATGGGGCAATTAGCCAGGCGACGAGCCAGGCCATGGCTGATTACCGCTACAGCAACGCTGTTAATGGTCAGTACAATTGTAGGGGTGAGTATTCTCTGGGCCCTTTACAATGCGAATCGGTTGATCATCATGAGCGAACTCGCCATGACCCTGTCGATCTTTGACCTAGTGATCGACATGTTCATCGCCATCACCATCCTGTCAGTCGGGCAGGCGGTGGTGGCGTATGAAGTTTTCACTGGAAAAACCCTACCCCGCCGGGGCTTACAGCGCTATTGGCAGCTGGCAATGCTACTCTCACTCAGCTTTGCGGTAATTATCTCCGGGGCAGTGCTACTTGGGCTGCAACCTATCTATATCTTATTACTGAGCATCGTGCTGGTCACCGGTGTATATGCACTCATGGGTTGGCGTTCCTTTGCAGATCAAGAGCGCTACTTGAAAACCCTGCAGCCATTCATTACCAGCCCGCACCTATACGAGCAGTTGCTGCTGCAGAAGGCACAAAGGGCGGATTTTGAGATTTCGAGGGCTTTTCAGACCTTGTGTGAAGATATCCTGGGAGTTAGGCAGGCTGTGCTGATCCCTTTCGGGTGGTTTGGGCCACTGGCAGGAGAACCGCTCGCATACCCGAATCGAGCGATGATCGAAGGGATGGATGGGCAGCTGGTGGAAATACAACGCAAGCTTTCAGCAGAAGCGGGCTTCAGCCCAATGCTGCTGCCTGATATGAATGCTTTTGGGCAGAATTGCGTGGCATTATCACTGTGGAGCGAACGCGGGCAAATTGGTGGGCTTGTGTTGGGTGAGAAGAAAAATGGCAGCCTGTTCTCGCAGGAAGAGATTGAAATTGCCAGGACGATGGGAGAACGGTTGATCGATAACCAGGCCAGCCAGGAACTGGCGAAACGGCTGGTATCGTTGGAACGCCAGCACCTGACCGAGACCAGGGTAATTGACCAGCGAACCCGGCGTAGGATCCACGATGAAATCCTGCCGCGCCTGCAATCTGCCATGATCATGCTGTCGTCTAAGGCCGGGCTACCCGATGAAGTAACCCAGGAGATGGGCGAGATCCACCGGGAGCTCACCGAGGTGCTGCATGAGCTCCCTACCATCCAGGAGCCTGAACTGACCCGCCTGGGATTGGTCCGTGCGCTGCGCAACAGTGTAGATAGCGAATACGGCACGAGTTTCGATTCAATCACCTGGCAGGTGGATGAGCAGCTGAAAGTGAAAGTTGACTCCGTCCAAGCATATGCCAAGGAAGTGTTGTATCACGCCTGCAGGGAAGCCGTGCGCAATGCTGCACAGCATGGGAGGCATTCCTCAGCTAACCGACCACTTAATTTATCCATCAAGATCGAATGGGACCATGGGTTGGTGATACAGGTCCAGGATGACGGGATCGGGATCAATGCGGTCGCAAAGGATGGAGCCACTGGAGGGCAAGGCTTGGCGCTGCACAGCACATTAATGGCAGTGATTGGCGGCTCACTGGCGGTGGAGAGTGTGCTTGAGAAATATACCCGTGTGGAGTTAAGGCTTCCTGAGTAGGATATCAACAACCAGTAAGAAGTAAACCCTGAATTAACTTCAGCCTATAAATCACGAGTTGAAACTGTTTAAAACACGAATAAATACACTGACCATCGATTCTACATTGATTTCTTCAGCCGCGATGCGGTAGGAGGCTTCGCCCATCTCTCGTAAGCGAGCTGGATCTGATAATACCTGGCCAAGCAGGTTGGTGAGGGCGGGCAGGTCATCGGGGGGCACCTGCCATCCATTGGCCTGCCTCACCAGGTCATCCTGGGTGCCATCCCCTCGGGCGACCATCACCGGCAACCCATGCGCCATGGCTTGCTGCACAGCCAAGCCACCGCTTCCAGGTAGCACAAACAGATCTGCCGCGGCAAAATAAGGCTCAAGCTCAGCTCCTTGCCTTGTGCCGGCAAATTCTGCCAGGGGGTAAATTTGGCTGGCAAGCCGCTCGAGTTCTGCCCTAGCCGGCCCATCACCGACGATTACGAGATGAGGCTGCGAGTTCGCCGGCAGCGCAGCGCATGCCTTGAGCAATAAATCGAGGCGCTTGCGTGATTGCAAGCGTCCCACAAACAGGAGCACAGGGTGGTCGGAAAAATAGGGCGGTCTGGCGGGTGGGGCACAGGTTGGTGCCAATTCGACTGCATTGAAAGCGACAAATATGCGCTCGGAAGGAAACCCCAGCTGCTGATATTGCTGAGCGCCCAAGTTGCTGTATGCAATGATGGCATCGAGGGAGCGTAACAGGCGCAGGCGCTCCCACTGGCGGTAACTGGCTAATGGACCCGTAATGTGAGGCTCGCCCAGCCCCCAACCGATCACTTTACCCCCTTGAGAATGCATCCAATGGATGGCACGCGGCAGGCTGAAATAACGTGGATTGGCTTCCACGATAAGCATGTCTGGCTGCCAGGTCTCAAGCCAGCGGAGAAGACCGGATTGCCAGCAGATATAAAAGGGCGAGGCTGGATCGTTGATATTGCGATTGCGTGCCTGCACATATGTGGCCACATTAAGCTTTTCAACCGGCTGTATTCCCTCGCTGGGAAGCGGTTTGCCGGCAAATACACTCAACCCGCCATCACATGCGGCAGCCAACATATCCAGGAAAGTCGCCCGGTAAGAGGGTAAAACCCTCTGCTGAAGACCAACCCGCCCGGGATAGCGACCTGCCATCATGGCCCCAATACCTGAAGGTAGCTTTCAACCATGGCTTCCAATCCAAAGGCCTGTTCAGCCCGTACCCTGGCCGCAAGGCGATAACCAGGCTGGTTATCCAGGATGCAGTTCACGCCATGTGCCAGCCCATCTATATCAGGAGGATCCAATTTCCAAGGGTCACCACCATAAGGCACAATAACACCAGAATCACCGGTGACGATCTCAGGCAGGGCGCCGGTATCGAATCCCGCCACCGGCAAACCGCACGCCAGGGCCTCGATGACGGAATTGGGGCAGGCGGGGTTAAGATCAGCTGCATATAATAGATGAGCAGAGCGATCAAGGCCAGCGATTTTTTCAGGCGGCACTTCTCCCAGGAAAGTCACGACCTGCCTGGAGCTCGATAACACCTGCTGCTGCAACGAGGCCGATATGCGCCCCACCACCATGACTTCAGTGTTCCGTTGAGCAATCGAATGCAGGTAAGCTGCCAGCTGTATCGCCACCTGCAAGCCCACCTCATAACCACTGCCAATATTACCCTCCACCAACAAAATGCGTATATGATCTGTGGGCAGCTCGCTGGAACCCAGGGGTGTGAAGTGATTAAGATCCACCCCGTTATAAACCACCTGCCAGGGAACATGCGTTTTTCCATAAACTTTCTCCCACCATTGATGGCTGAACTTGCTCTGATACACGATGCGGTCAGCCAGAAACGAACGGATGATGGCGAGAATGAAATTGCCATATTCTGCACGCAGGAAATGCCGCCAGCCGGTTTTTTTGCGACGATGGATCCAGTTCATCCCATCCAGACGCTGCACCACGCGCACACCCTGGCGTTTAGCCTTCCAGATGCCTGACAGGTCACGTGTGCCGCCAATCACCAAGACCGCCTGGTAGGGTTTATCCAGCAAATCGTAGGACACCCCAAGGCCACGATCAACCAAGCCTTTTGCCAGCCTATTGCGAAAAGTGACCATTCCCCCAACGCCATTGACTTTGGGGATCAGGCAAACCCGCTCGAGAGGATTATGCGACTGTGGCACGCTTTCCCACACACCTTGCGGGTGCTCCCGCCCAGATTTCGTCTTCGCCGGTGGATTCAAGCAGCACGGCATTGGCACCAATCACACTACCCCGCCCAACCTTCAGCACGCCCTGCTTGCACAGAATTTTTGCCCCCGGGCAGAGGATGGCACCATCTTCAACGATGATGCCCTCGAAAGCGGATCGATCGGCTGGCCGGTAGATATCCGCCCGGCCAAGGGTCACACCCGGATATATCTTTACCCCCTTTCCAATAGTGGTGTGAGGATGGATGACCACCCCAAAACCGCCGTGCGCCAGCTCCAGCCACTCGCCTACCTTAACCGCAAGTGGAATTTCGATCCCTAACAGCTTTAAGACAATATAAGAAAGCCTCCCCAGCAGGGGAAGGTTGCGGGCATAAACCAGCCGGGAATAAAGGTCGCGCTTCATTACGATTATGCCGAGCTTACTGCACCCTGATTTTGAATAAAACGCCAGCCAATCTCATGGGTTTGATTTACCGTCTCCCAGGCGGGCCAGCTGAAAACCGGCCGTGGTCCAGGCTGCCCTGTCCCACGCGCCCACGGTGTCAACGGCCCAACGGGCAGGGGTCATTTCGCGAGCCTTTTGCGGATCGAGGGTTTTGAACTCACGATGGCCAACCAGCAAGACCAACCCATCCGCATTCTGCAGCACACCTTCGAGGGAATTGGCACAAGTGACGCCAGCGATTGCGACATCCGGCTTGTATGGCTCATAACAGCTGACTAACGCCCCGGCGTGCGCTAATGTGGTAGTAATTTCTACAGCCGGGCTTTCACGCAGGTCATCGACATCCGCTTTGAAGGCCAGCCCCAATGCTGCGATACGCTTACCGCTCAGATCACCACCCACCATGCGCCTGATGAGATCCATTACGAATTGGGGTTGCGTGTCATTCACATGCCGGGCGGCAGTAATGAGCTCCGATAGATCAGGGGCAGCCTCGACCAGAAACCACGGATCGACACTGATACAATGACCGCCCACCCCAGGACCGGGGGAGAGGATCTTCACCCTGGGATGGCGGTTGGCGATGGAGATGGCCTCCCAGATATTCACTCCGAAATGTTCTGCCAGGCGGGAGAATTCATTGGCGATGGCGATGTTCACATCACGATAGGTGTTTTCCATCAGCTTGACCATCTCAGCGGTAGTGGCATCGGTCAGCAAGATGTCACCTTTGACAAAATGAGCATATAAATCCCTGCCCGCCTCGGCTGAGGTTTGGTCAATGCCCCCAATCACGCGGGCATTCTCGGTGAGCTCCTGGAGAATCCTCCCTGGAAGGACCCTTTCTGGAGAGTAGGCAAGCAGAAAATCGCTGCCTGCCACTAAGCCTGACCTCTCTAGGATGGGCTTAACCAAGTCAACAGTGGTACGTGGAGGTGAGGTGGATTCCAGGACCACCAGATTTCCCTTGCGTAGATGGGGTACTATTGATTCAGTGGCTGCGGCCACTGCGCGCATGTCCGCCAGGCGGTAGTCGCGATTATTATAGCTGCGCGTATCATGCGCGTAAAAAGGAGTTGGAACGGCGATGATGAAAGTATCAGCCTCCCGAGGTGTTTCACTGACTGACAGTTTTTTAGACTGGATGGCATCCTGAACAAGGCCGCGCAAGCCTGGCTCGCTGATGTGAATACCTCCATTACGGAGGATTGAGATGACCTGGGAATTGTTATCCACGCCCACCACATTAAGACCATGAGTGGCGAAAGTGCTGGCAGTGGGCAAGCCAATATAACCCAAGCCAATGACGCATATTTTGTTGAAATGCATACCTACTCCCGTGTCCGGATTGCAGAATTCAACATCCGGAAACCAGTAAATATTTGCTTGGTGAGGTAGGTAATTATCCCACAAAATTTTTGCCTATGCCAACCAGCATCAATAAATAACTTTCAGACTGATTTCCTTCTACAAATACTTGACATCGAACGAATGTTCTGGTAATATATAAATATAGAACAACTGTACTGATTTAGAAATATCGGAGGTGAAACATGACACCCAGGCGACGCAGCGCTACCCTGACTGAACCACAGATCAAAGTGTTGAAGGTGATTGAGGACTATCAAAATAGCAATGGCTTTCCCCCATCGATCCGCGACATCCAGGAAATGGGGAATTTTTCATCGACATCAGTGGTCAATTACTACCTGGAGCAACTGGAATCAAAAGGTCACATCAAGCGTTCGGGGCGTGTTTCCCGCGGCATACGCCTGGTACGCCCATTTTCAGATATGACCCAGGCAGCTTCGCGCACGGTGGAGAATGTGCGCGAATCTATACAGCAGGTACTGCGCATCCCAGTGATGGGGCGCATCTTCGCCAGCGAGCCGGTGCCTGTCCCCCCTTCGGACTTTGCATACCTGGACGCGGAATCAGTGGTCAGTGTGGCGCGCAGCATGCTGCCGGCGCGTGAAAAAGTGGACGAGCTATTCGCTCTGGAAGTAAACGGTGACTCGATGATTGACGCCATGGTTAATGATGGCGATATCGTGATCATGAAACCAGCGAAAGATGTTCACAATGGAGACCTGGTTGCCATCTGGCTGAATGACAGGGATGAAACCACATTAAAGTATTTTTATCTCGAAGATGGCAAAGTTCGCCTGCAACCCGCCAACCCCACCATGAAGCCAATTATCATCGACGACCCTGCAACGGTGGATATACAGGGGAAGATCGTAATGATCATCCGCCCCTGCGAGATGTCAATAATATAAACAGCGCTGTTTATTACACAAAGCTGAGACCCGGCTGGGTTTCGGCTTTTTTTTATATCCAAGCTATCTAAGAATACTGTAGAATATCAGCTTCATCACAGGCATCTGGGAGGGGATAACATCTGGTAGAATTCTGTTCATGGTTCAGGCAGCAAAACCTTCCTCCATACCGCTAGAAAAACGTCTGCTCGACCTGGCACTCACCACCATTGGAATGATGATTTTATCGCCGTTATTCGTGCTGGTGAGCGTGCTAGTTAGAATATTCCATGGCACACCGGTCATTTTCAAGCAGCTCCGACCAGGGTATAGAAGCAAACCTTTCTGGGTATATAAATTCCGCACGATGTCTGAGGCGCGGGATGCGCAAAAGAACCTGCTGCCTGATGGACAGCGCATCACCCGCCTGGGTGCTTTCCTGCGCTCAACCAGCCTGGATGAATTACCTGAGCTGTGGAACGTGTTGCGCGGTGAGATGAGCCTAGTGGGCCCGCGCCCTCTACTGATCCAATACCTGGATCGATATTCACCTGAACAGGCGCGCCGGCACGAGGTGCTGCCAGGGATCACCGGGTGGGCGCAAATCAAGGGCCGCAATGCCCTCACCTGGCCCGAAAAATTTTCCCTGGACGTCTGGTACGTGGATCACTGGTCCTTCTGGCTGGACGTCAAGATCTTACTACTCTCGATCATAAAAGTCATCAGGCGTGAAGGGATCAACCAACCAGGCCAGGCTACCGCCGAAGAGTTCATGGGCAACGATGACACCTAACATCGGTGAGATGGCTGCCCTGGTGACAGCCATGTGCTATTCTGTCTCATCCATCTTCTTTACCTATGCAGGCAGGAAATTTGGCCCGCTGGCGGGCAACCGACTCAGGCTGGTGGTCGCCATCTTATTACTGGGTATCACCCATTGGATAATCTACCACACGCCCCTCCCGCTGAACGCCAGCATCGAACGCTGGTTTTGGCTGGGGATCTCTGGGATTGTGGGTCTGGCCATCGGGGACCTATTCCTCTTCCAGACCTACATCACCCTTGGGCCAAGGCTGGGCTTATTATTCTTAAGCCTTTCTCCAGCGCTTGCCACCCTGTTAGCCTGGCTGATTTTGGGAGAAACACTAAGCACTGGCACAATCGTGGGAATTATGCTTACCCTGACAGGGATTGCCTGGGTGGTGATGGAAAGCAGCAATCACAATCATTCAGCCAAAGAGAAGCCTGGCTTGAGAGCGCGGCTCATGAACTGGAAAGGAATTCTCTCGGGGACAATTGCCGCCACTGGCCAGGCATTGGGAGTGGTCCTGGCGAAAAATGGCTTGAAGGGCGATTTCCCCGCTTTATCCGGTAATGTGATCCGCATGACAGCCGCTTTTACAGCCTTGTGGCTGGTGGCAATTTTCCAGGGGCAAGCGCTGTCCACGATCAGGCAAGCCAACCGTGAACGATCTGGCATGTGGTATATTTTAGCCGGGGCGATATTTGGCCCCTTGATCGGGGTATCATTGTCATTGTTCGCAATCCAAAACACCGATATTGGCATAGCCAGTACGATCATCGCCCTGCCGCCGGTTTTCTTACTGCCGGTTGGATATTTCATTTTCAAGGAGCACATTTCATGGCAGGCGATTGCCGGAACGCTGCTGGCGGTGGTTGGGGTGGGCTTATTATTCTGGTTATAGGCATATAATTGGCCGTGTATGCAGACTGATATCAGCCTTTACCGTTCGATGTGCCTGATCCGCAGGTTCGAAGAAACCGTGCTAGATAATTTCTCACGCGGGATTTTCTATGGCACCACACACACCTACCTGGGGCAGGAAGCAAACGCGGTGGGCGTGCTAGCAAATATCCGGGAAAATGATATTGTCTTCAGCAACCACCGCGGCCACGGGCATTTCCTGGCATATGGTGGTGACCCACGGAAATTATTCGCCGAGCTAATGGGGCGAGCAACAGGAGTATGCGGTGGAAGGGGGGGCTCGCAACACCTGTATTGGCGAAATTTCTATTCGAACGGCATCCAGGGAGGCACAATCCCGATCGCCACAGGGATGGCGTTGGCGGAGAAATTTAAACAAAGCGGAGCAGTCACCATAGCCTTCCTGGGGGATGGTACATTGGGGGAGGGGGTGATCTACGAGGCGTTTAACATGGCTTCCTTATGGAAGGCACCCATCCTGTACGTGCTGGAAAACAACCACATCGCCCAAACCACGCCATCTGAGCTAGCCCTGGCAGGGAATATCCCCGACCGTTTCAAGGCATTCGGCATCCAAGCCAGGCAGCTGGAGACGTCGGATGTGAATGAGATCTCAGCAGTTGCCGTAGAAATGCTCAGCCAGGTGAGACAGGACATTGCACCTCGGGCGTTAATCATCCATACGCAGCGCTTTGGCCCACATTCAAAGGGTGATGACACGCGTGACCCGGCTCTGGTCGGTGAGCTACGCCAGAAGTGGGATCCCATCCTGATCCACGGGGTGCGACTGAAGGCTGATGAAAGGGCTAAAGTGGAGGCGGAGGTGAGCGAGGAGGTCGAGGCTGCTTTCCAGCAAGCCTCCCGGGATCCATTTCCGACGTAAGGAACGTGAGATAATGAAAACCTAGTTATTTTC
>CAYLPS010000092.1:0-13579 GCA_964385625.1 uncultured Anaerolineaceae bacterium
TATCCTGTAGCTTTTTGTATTTGATTTCGAGCTTTTATGAATGAAATTAAGCTTCGCTCAACAGCTTTGCCGATTAACTCAACAAGGGGCTGTATTTTACCACATTCAGCTTCTTTGAGCGCTTGAAAATATTGGTCTTTTTTTTTACATTCAAGATAATAGCTGGTGGGTACCTATGCTTTTGGAGCATGAAGTTCATCACCAAGCGACCTGTTCGACCGTTCCCATCTATAAAAGGATGTATCGCTTCAAATTTATAATGACTTATTGCTGCTAGTTCTATGGGGTGAAACTCTTGGCCTGACATCCTTAGCCAATCCACCCATTCATCCATAAGCTGAGATACCTTTTCAGGTCGTTTCTCGATGCTCACCCGATTGGGCAATTGGCTGCGCCGATCATCTCCACCATAACGTTTGTGACATTTCTTTTTACAGCGCAAATGCTCGTACAAATGACCGCCCAAGCGTTTGTCCATCAGGATATATTGATAGCTCCATTCATGGCTGACAGAGAATGGTTGAGTCCTGCTCAACTAACCCGAGATTTGCTCTGGGCTCCAATCCAGCTTCAACTTGTCTTCAATGATCTCCCAAGTTTCAGGCTTGATCTGCACCCCCCCCGTGGTATCGTCGACTGATGGCCAAATATTGCGCTTGTTTGGGCCTATAACCTCGCTGGCCGCAATTACGATGCAGCTCCCGGCTGATGCTGGGTTTGTGGCTACCGATCACTCTGGCAATCTCTTTTTGGCTGTGTTCCATTTTCAACAAGGCATAAATCTGGTATCGTCGTTCCTGGGTAAGCTGTGTGTAGCTCATAAGCACTCCTTTGACTGGCAGGTCTTTAGAGGCTTATCCTGCCGCAGCTTACCTCTTTCTGCCATCCAAGTTGCACTTGTGAGTTGAATCTACGTGAATAAATAATCGTGATCAGCAGGTTTAGCCCCCTTGTTGATCTTGTGATTCCCCCTGGTAATCGCTGCTGGGTTATTCTTTTTCCAGCACTTCCCTCACTCGCTGGAGGATGATCATGGGTTCGACCGGTTTCAACAAATAATCGCGCGCCCCGCCCTTTACCGCCTCGATGGCGGCATCCAGCTTGTCGTGGGCGGTGAGCACCAGCACCGGCATGTGGGGGTAATTTTGCTGCAGCTCGGGCAGCAAGGTGAGGCCGTTGGCATCCGGCATTTTCAGGTCCAGCAACAACAGGTTGAAGCTGCCGGCTTGCAGGCACTGGCGGGCCTCGCCAGCATTGGCCGCCGTAGTGACTGCATAACCCTCACGATTAAGGATCATCGCCAGGGTGCGGCGCAGGTTCCCTTCATCATCCACGACGAGGATCGCAGCTTTATCTGCCATCGTTACGGGTTATCCTGTGCTTCTTCCATCATCAATACCACTCCCTGGCGTTCCTGGCTGCCCCCATCGAATGGGGTGCAGGTGACACGACACTGTATCGACTTACCCCGCCGGTTAATGGCTTTGAGCATCACTGCCTGGATGTCCATCTTTTTATCCAGCACGTTGCGGATGGGGTGCTTCAAGTTCTCCACCGGCAAGCCGATGTCGAGGCCCAACAACGAAGTGCCCATGATCTCATCCGAGCGCAGGCCCCACAGGTCCTCCGCCATGCTATTCCAGGTGAGGATGCGGAAGTCACGGTCAACCACCACGATACCCACCTTCAGGTTTCCCAGGATAGTCTCCAGGAAACTCTTGGAGGTGTTTAGCTCGCCGGTGCGCTGGTTGAGCTCGTCGTTGATCGTCTCGAGCTCCTCGTTGGTGGATTGCAGCTCCTCGTTCATTGTCTCCAATTCTTCATTGGTGGATTGCAGCTCCTCATTGGTGGTTTCCAGCTCCTCCACGGTGGATTGCAGCTCCTCGTTGGTGGTCTCCAGCTCTTCGTTGGTAGACTGCAGCTCTTCGTTGGTGGTCTCCAGCTCGGCGGTGGAGTTCTTAAGCTGCTCTTCCAGGTTCTTGCTGCGGCTGATATCAATGAAGATCACGTTGATGCCGGTGATGTGGCTGCCATTATCGTTCAGCGGGTCGATGTGCACATCCATGAAGATACAATCGCCGCTGGAGGTGTGGAACTCAACCGCAGGTACCATCAAGGGGCGGTTTTCGGCAATCACCCGGTCGAATAAGGGGCGCAGGTTGAGCGGCTGGTAGCAGATCTCCAGCTCGTGGATCATGTTGCCCACATCCCTGGGGGTGATGCCGAACAGCTTCTTGGCCCGCTCGTTGGCTGCCAGCAGCACGCCGGTGATATCTACGATCAGCTGGGCTTCAGGGGAGGTGTCGAAGGCCAGGTCGCGCATGCGCATCAGCTTGCCCAGGCGGGTGGCAACCTGCTCATCGCCGCCCTGACCCACCGCCAGCAGGTGCTCGCGGATATCAGGCCGCGATACCTTGGTGAAAAAGCGGTACTTCATGTCGAGGGACGAGAAAATGTTGGCGTGGGTGAGCAGCATCTCGGCTTTGCCCAGGAATAAGACCCCGTCATCATTCAGGGCGAAGTGGAAGCGCGCCAGGATGCGCCCCTGGGTTTCGGCATTGAAATACATGATGGTATTGCGGCATACCAGCAGGTCGAGGCGCGAGATGGGGGCATCCTGAACCAGGTCGTGCAGGCCAAAAATGACCGCCCGGCGCAGGTCGCTGTTGAACACATAATCGCCATGGTTCGACTGGGTGAAATACTTACTGCGCAGCTCTTCGGGCACATTCTTAACATCATCCAGCGAGTAAGTAGCCTGGCGGGCCTGCACCAGGGCCTCGCCATCGATGTCGGTGGCATAAATTTTCACCCGCTGGTGGAAGGTTTCGGTGCCCAGGTATTCGGCGATGGCCATGGCCAGGGTGTAGGCTTCTTCACCCGAGGCGCACCCGGCGCTCCACACGCGGATGGGTTCTGTGAAATTCTTGTTCAGCATGATGCGCGGCAGGATCTCGGAGGAGAGGTAATCCCAGGCGGGCTTATCACGGAAGAAGGAGGTGACGTTGATGAGGATGGTATTGAACAGCAGCTCGAATTCGTCGGGATGCACCTGCAGGTAGTCGAGGTAATCGCCGAAGTTATCTATGGAAAGGGCGTAGCGGCGCTTGTTCACCCAGCGTATCAGGCTGGAGCGCTTGTAACCGGTGAAATCGAAGCCACGGCTGAGGCGTAAAAAATCGAGCAGGCTTTCAAATTGAGGGTCGGGGGGTTCTTGGGGGCTCATGTGGTTTCACCTTTCATGACCAGGGTCACTAATGCGGCGGCGATCTCATCGAGGGGCAGCGAGAAATCGACGCACTTGGTTTGCAGGGCAGCCAGGGGCATGCCGCTGAATTCTGCCGTTTCACTATCCTGGCAGATGACCGTACCGCCCATTTTCTTGATGGCCTGCACCCCCATCGAGCCATCGCTGCCGGTGCCGGTGAGCACCACGGCGATGGCACGCTCCTTGTGGCTGGCAGCCACCGATTCGAAGAGCAGGTCGGCAGAGGGGCGCACGAAATGCACCAGTTCAGACCTGGACAGGGTGAGCGTGCTATCCGAGTTGACCAGCAGGTGATGGTCGGGTGGGGCAATGTATACCGTGGCGGGCTCGATCAGATCGCCTTCCTCTGCCTGCTTGACACGTAGGGTGGTGTTGCGGGCCAGAATTTCGGCCATCAGGCTGCGGTGGCGCGGGTCCAGGTGCTGCACCACCACAATGGTGGCGGGGAAGCCGGATGGCAAGCTGGAGAGCACAGCGTTGATGGCGTTCAACCCACCGGCAGAGGCGGCGATGGCCACCACATCGAAGGCGGAGATATTGACTGGAGGGGCACTTGTTTTTTTGGGGGTCATGCCTGGGTTCCTTTAGCCGGCAGCCAAACTGTGAATGCGGTACCTTGGCCCGGCTCGCTTTCCACATCGATGTGGCCTTCGTGTTTGCGAATAATGTCGTAGCAGATGGTGAGGCCCAGGCCGAGGCCCTTTTCCTTGGTGGTGGTGAACGGCTCGAACAGTTTTGTTTTCACTTCGTCGGGCAGTCCCGGACCGGTATCTTTGAAGCGCACCCCCACATCGCTGCCATCCTCCGCACGGTGCAAGGAGATGGTGATGGTGCCGCCATCCGGCTCCATGGCATCGATGGCGTTCAGGGCGATATTGAGGAATACCTGCTTGAGCTGGTCGGGGATGCCTTTAACCTTAGCATCGCCGAGCAGGTCTGGATGGGTGGGCTCAAGCACCCATGTAGTGTGTTTTTCCTGCAGGAAGCCGGTGAGCAAGGTATGGGTTTCATCCAGCAATGCAGGCAGGTCAACCGGGTGGTACAGGCCCATGGTGGGTGGACGGTAGACCTCGCGCAGCTGGGCCACTAGGTTGGAGAGGCGGTTGGTTTCGGATTGCGCCATGCTGAGGGCATCAGCCACTGCCGTGCCAGGGGTCGTATCCACCTGGCTGAGGTACAGGCAGTTCTTAATGGTCTGCAGGGGGTTGTTGATCTCGTGAGTGATGGAGGCCAGTAGGCGCCCCACGGCAGCAAATTTTTCAGCCTGCACCAGCTGCTCGCGCATCTCCAGCTCGCTGCGCAAGGCGTCCTGCAGCTCCTGGTACAGGCGGGCATTATGGATGGCCTGGGCGGTGCGGGCTGCCAGCACCTCCACCAGTGACAGGTCCTCGGAGCTATATGCACGGCTGTGGCGGTCGCGGGTCACCCCCAGGGTGCCGATCACCCGCGGGCCGATCTTTAGCGGGATGATGATCATGCTGATGATGCCCACCTGTTCGAAGTATGGGCGGTAGGCTTCAGGGATGGCGGCGCCATTTTCTGCAGTGCTGAATGACGGGATGAACACTGGCTGTGAGGTGGTGTAGGCTTTGCCGGCAAAACCCTCAGTGGTGCTTTCGCGGGTGGAGCGGTATAGTGCGGTCATCAGCTCGAGGGCGACGGGTTTTTGGTGGTGCCAGGCAACGGGTTCCATCCACTGCCCATCCTCCGACACCTCGGCGATCACGCAACCGTCGCCAACCAGGCGGGCGATGCCTTTCACTCCAATGTCAGTGATTACTTTCTCGTCCAGGCTGGCTTCGCTAAGAGCTTGCGATACTTCCGATAGAATTTCATTCCGCATGGCGTTCTGCCGAATAAGCTCTTCATTGCGTTTGCGGACGGTGATATCGCGCAATGTCCAGCGCAGGATATCCTTGCCATCGCGATCGACGGCTGCGGTGACCTGTACCGCTGCGGTGAACTCAGGCATTTTACGAGGTGCCAGGTTCAGTTCATGAGATTTGGCCAGCTTGTTACGCTTCAGCGAGGCCATCAGGTGCATAAAGGCGGCATGGTCGCGGGCGGCGATGAAGACCAATAACGGTTTGCCGATCAGGCTCTGGTGGGGGATTTCCAGCATCTGGTCGGCCACCTGGTTAGCTTCGATGATAAGGCCGTCGCAGTCGGTCACCAGGTAACCATCGGGGGCAAAGTCGAACAGGTCCTGGTATCGCTGCCGCTCATCATCTAGCACCTTTTGGGCATCGATCAGCATCTCGTTGTTGTTGCGCAGTTCCTCCTCGACGACCTGCAGCTCCTGCAAGCTGGTCTCAAGGTTGTATTGTGCTTTCTGGCGCTGCTCCACTTCAAGGCGCAGCTGGTTGTTTGCATTGCTCAGCTCTTGGGTGCGCTCGCGTACCTTTAGCTCGAGGTCATCACGCGCCTGGCGCAAGGCCCGCTCAGTGCGCTTAAGCTCGGTAATATCGAGCACCATGCCCTCCGAGCGGATGACTCGGTTGGTGGCATCACGTATGTGGCGGCACCTTTCCTGGACGATGCGCTCCTCGCCGGTAGCTTTATTGATGATGCGATGCTCGATCTCGTACGAGTTGCGCCCATCCTGGATGGAGCTGGTGTACACTTGGTCGACGGTGAGGCGATCGTCGGGATGGACGGCTTCGATGAAGGCCTCGTAGGTGGCGCCGAATTCCTGTGGTTCGTAGCCGAAAATACGATAGGTCTCGTCGGACCAGAACAGCCGGTTATTGATCAGGTCAAGATCCCAGGTGCCGAGATGGGCCATTTCCTGGGCGTGTTGTGAACGTCTCTCGCTCTCCTGGAGGGCTTCTTGCTGGACGGAATGGTCATGCGTCAGGCGCAGGGTGGTGATCCCATATGCCAGGTCGCCGGCCAGCTCGACCAGCAGCTTTTCTTCTTCGGGGGGAAAGCCATCGGGTTCTTTAGAATAGATATTGAGCGCACCGAAAGCCTTGTCGCCAGAGATCAATGGTAGCACGAGTGACGAAGCGTAGCCACGCTGGCGGGCAGCCTCGCACCAGGGGGCAAACTGGAGGTCGGTGAGCATGTTGGTGCAACGCGCAGGCTTGCGGGTGCGGATGGCAGTGCCGGTGGGTTCCTGGCCGCGCTCTGTATCCGACCAGGTGATGTGTAGGTCGGCCAGGTATCCCTGATCGAAGCCTGCCGAGGCCACCGGGCGCACGCTCTTCTGCTCGTCATCTTCGGCGAAACCGATCCACACCAAGGCATAGCCGCAATCTTGGACGATGATCTAGCAGGTTTTGTTGAGCAGCTCCTGCTCATCGACGGCGTGCAGCATGGCCTGGTTACTGTTGCTGAGGGCACGCAGGGTGCGGTTCAGCCGGCGGATCTCATCTTCGTGCTGCTTGAGCTCGGTGATCTCCTGGATGGCGACCACACAGCCAGATATCTCTCCATGAGCATCGAAGATGGGGGCGGCATTGTTATGAATGTAGGCAATTGCACCATCAAGTCTCTGGATTTTCAGCACCTGCCCGGTGACGGTGATCCCCTTGTGGATGGCCTGAGCGGAAGCCCATTCCTCGGGCTGGACGGGCAGGTTGCTATCAGCCCACCAGGCATGCATGGCACTGTAATCGAAGACGCCACTAATTTGGGGGCGCGGGCCGCCCCAGATTACCTCGAAGTGGCGATTGACCTGCATATTCACACCCCTGGCATCCAGGATACCCACACCGATTGGAATGGTATCCATGACTCTCAACAGGCGCTGACGGTCGCTTAGCGCTTCCAGATGAGATGCTTCCAGTGCTCGCTCGGTTTGCTTGTGGCTTGTCTGGTCATGGATGGTGGTGAGCAGGTAATTATCGCTGCCCACATTGACCCAATCCAGGCTGATGGACAGGTTAAGTAGCTTGCCGGTTTTCGTGCTGCGGGAGACTTCAAAGTTGTGCAGCGAGCCTGATTTTTGGAATTCTTCAGCCATCAGAGCGTGTGAATCGGCATTGGTAATTTCAACCTCCACGCTGGTCTTGCCGATCACCTCTTGGCGGGTAAAGCCGAATAGATCAAGGTAGGCTTCATTCACCATCACCAAGGTGCCTTCGGGCATGCTGGCCAGCGAGAGGGCATAAGGAGAGGATTCAAAGATGGCGGTGAAAAGTTGCTCGATTTCATCGGGCGTGTAACCGGAAGGTTCACGGCCAGTCTCGCGATCTGCCAAACCCTGCCTGGCCTGGTGTACTGCTGCGAGCGCCTGGTCAATTGCCGCTTCCAGTTGACCATTGCCGTCCTGCCGGCATTGTTGGCGCAATCTGTTCAAGGCCGCATCAGCCTCCGCCAGATGCTGCGCTAAACCAGAAATATCCCCACCAGCAGATTTGTTTACCGGCTCCATTACTCGATAACCTTCCAAGCCACCTGGTAATATTATAACCATTAATCATTTGTTGGAGAGAATGGTGAGTTAGAAAAACCTTAGATCGTGAAGATAAGAGAGGGAGAGGAGCAAAACCAGTTCCAGAATGGGTCATGGGTTTACACAAATATCTCTTGCTCGTGAGGGCAGGCTGATTGGGTAAGGGTGCCGGTGGATTTGGTTATAATAGCGATAATCGGCCTTATTCAGTGTATTTTTAGCTTTATTTAATGATTTTATCAGGTTAGCGGAACACCCGAGTGTTATGATGCTGCACATCGAATGGTCGACAGTGATGTTATTGGGGTAAGTGCCAATGACTTTAGATGGGAGTCATAAACTTGCGGTTTGTTGATATCACGGTATTGATTGTCAGTGCCTTGTTTGGTTTTTACCTGGCGGTGTTCATTGCCAAGAGACGCAACGGCCCGGGCTCGGAAGCCTTGAGCATCCTGGTACTGGCTGCTTCAATCTGGTCGATGGGTTATGCCTTTGAAATCATGGCTACCAGCCTGCCCACGAAGCTTTTCTGGGAAAAAGTGGAATATGTGGGGATTATCGTCACACCACTGGCATGGTTCACATTCGTGGCTCAGTACCTTGGATACCCAGGATGGATGAAAGGTATCCTGCAACACAGGGTCTTATTGGGGGCCATCCCGGTGATCACGCTGGTGCTGGTGTGGACGAACCCATTGCACCAGCTCATGTGGAGGGAAGTGACCCTGCGAGCCCTGGGTCCATTGGAGATGCTGGACTTCGTGCGGGGCCCCTGGTTTTGGGTGATGGTGGCCTTCAGCTACAGCCTGCTGGTACTGGCTTCGGCGCAGCTGGTGACCCGCCTGTTCGGCATCGTGCGCCTGCAACGCTGGCAGGTGTCACTGGCTCTGCTGGCCATACTGATCCCGTGGGCGGGGAACCTCACCTACCTGGCAGGATGGAGCCCGGCGCACTTCATGGACCTTACGGCGTTTTTATTCCTGATCTCAGGGGTGCTATTCTCGGTGAGCTTATTCCGTTATAAACTGGCCAATATCCTGCCCATCGCCCAGCAAACGGTATTCAGCGAGCTGAACGATTGTGTATTCGTGCTGGACCTGGAGGATTGCATCCAGGATATGAACCCGGCTGCAGAAGATACGCTAAGTTGCTCGGCTAAAGAGTCACTGGGGAAAAAAATTTCCCAGGTAATGCCTGAGCTGTCCCAGCACATTCATCTGGCCGGATTGGCGAAGGAGTATCAGGCTGAGATTAACCAGAATACAGGCGGGGACACACACACCTATGACCTGCACATTTCTCTACTGGCCGACGCGTACGCCAACCCCATCGGAAGGATCATTGTGTTGCACCAGATCACGCACCTCAAGCGCGGCCAGGCCGAGCTGGAGCAGACACGCGACCGGCTGGAGGTGGTGGTAGCCAGGCGGACGGAAGAATTAAGGCGGGCGATCGAGCGATTGCAGGAGGAGCTGGCGCAACGGACCCTGGCCGAAAAACGCTTCAAGGATGTGATCGAATCAGCCCCGGATGCAATGTTTTTGCTGGACCAAAGCGGTAAGATCCTGCTGGTGAATGGGATGGCCGAGCGCCTGTTTGGTTACCAACGCAATGAGCTGGTGGGCACCAATATTGCCATGACCCTGATCCCCGAGCGATTTCGCGAGCAGCAATCGCGATATTTCAACGAGGTCCTAGAGAAACCGGCCATTAGCGAATCAAGTTATGGCATAGACCTGTATGGGCTGCGCAAAGATGGCAGCGAATTCCCCCTGGAAGTGGAGCTGAGCCGACTGGATGCCAGTAATGGTTTTTGGGTTGCCATCAACATGCGAGATATCAGCGAACGCAAGCGCATTGAATCCGCCTTGCAGGAAAGCGAACAGACTTACCGAGCCTTGTTTGAAAATGCGGGAGATGCGATATTCCTGGTGGAGTTGAATGGAAATATTAAGCAGGTCAATCACCGAGCGGTTGAGCTGTTAGGTTTCAGCCAGCAAGAGCTGAGTGAAAAATCAGTGTTGGATATAACCGTTCCGGAAGAAATACGAGAAGTGAAAGAGAATATCGCTAAATTATCACAGGGAGAGCGGCTGGTACCCTATACCCGGCATTATCTCACCAAATGGGGCAACATTGTTCCCACTGAGAACAATTCTGTGATGGTGAGAGATGCTGAAGGGACGCCAATATTCGTCCAAAACATCGCCCGTGATATCACGGAACGGATCGCCGCAGAGCTGGAACAGAGGCAACTGGTGGAGCAGATCAGCAGGTCGAATGAGGAGATGCGCGACCTGGCACTGCGATTGCAAGAGGCGCAGGAGATGGAACGGCAGGAGCTTGCCAGCGTGCTGCACGACCGGGTGGGCCAATATCTCACCGGGCTGAACCTGAACCTGAAAATCTTGCAGAACCAACTGCAGGAAAGGCCGGATGCTGAATTGCAGAAACGGCTGAGCGATTCTTTGCTGATGGTGGAGGAGACCACCCACCAGATTCGCGACGTGATGGCCGACCTGAACCCGCCAGTGCTGGATGAATATGGACTGGTGGAGGCAATAAAATGGTATTGCGGGGATTTTTCCAATCACAGCGGGATTGCAACCAACGTCAATGGCGGGAAGGTGGAACCACGCTTGAGCCCGAGCGTGGAGAAGATCCTTTTCCGGCTGGTGCAGGAATCGCTCAACAACGTGGCGAAGCACGCCCAGGCGAGCAAAGTGGATATCAAGATTGCATCGCATAATGATTCACTGGTGATTACGGTGAAGGATGACGGCACGGGTTTCGACCCAAACGAGAATAACGGCCGGCAGCAAAAACCCCATTGGGGTTTGTTGTCTATGCAACGCAGGGTAGCTTCGATTGGGGCGGATCTTCACATCCATTCGATGCCAGGTGAGGGTACGGAGGTGAGTATAAAAGTGAGGAGGAACCAGCATGACCATTAATGTTGTCCTGGCGGATGACCATGCGGTGGTACGGGATGGCTTAAAAGCATTATTGGAAGCCAATCCAGAGATCAGGGTGGTGGGAGATGCTGCTACCGGCCAGCAGGTGGTGGACAGGGTGGCGGAGCTCAGGCCGGATATCGTGATCATGGACATATCCATGCCCGATATCAACGGCATCCTGGCAACCCGGAAAATCCTGGAGGCGTATCCACAAGTCAAGGTAATTATGCTCTCCATGTTAGGAACGGCAGATAACGTGTTCCACGCGCTGGAAGCGGGGGCACGCGGCTACTTGCTCAAAGAATCGGCCGGCAGGGATGTGATGGATGCGGTGCAGGTGGTTGCGAAGGGTGAGATGTATTTTTCGCAACCCATCACCCGGACCATGGTGGACGATTACATGCGCGCCCGGGAGGCATCACAGGCCAACCCGCTGGAGAGCTTGAGCGTGCGGGAGAATGAAATCTTATGCATGGTGGTGGAGGGGAAGACCAGCGCGGAGATCGGCCATAACCTGCACCTCTCACCCAAAACAGTCGATTCATATCGTAGCCGGATGATGCAGAAGCTGGGGCTTTCGGATATGCCCGAACTGATCAAGTTTGCCATCAAGCATGGCCTGATCTCGCTGGATTAGGGGCAGGATGGAAAATACGATAAAGAATCAAGGAATCCTCACAAAAAGATACCAAGTTTCCTTGCAGACAAACGGTTTCAAAAGTTGTATCATTCACATTGGTTAGGGTGGATATAGAGCGATGACAAATAAAGGTCGATAGACCAAAACCACAGGGAAGGACATCGCAGGACCATTCACAGAACCGGCTAAACGCCGGTTCTTTCTTTAATTATTTCCAGTGGGAATGAAAGAAAGATGTTTATTAGAGATACCCCGAGACCAACGATGCCGGCTACAGAGGGCGACATTGGCAGTAAAAGGTGGGCTATAATAAAACGAGGTTTTTAACGGGAGGTTTTATGCGAATTAATTTTTTCGGTGCAACGCAAACGGTGACCGGCTCGCAGCATTTGTTAAACATCAACGGCAGCAACCTGCTGCTGGATTGCGGGCTTTACCAGGGGAGACGGCAGGAATCGTACGAGCGCAACAGCAATTTCCCCTATCTTCCGGGTGAGGTGGATGCAATCATCCTTTCACACGCCCACATCGACCACAGCGGCAACCTGCCAAACCTGGTGAAGCAGGGATTCAGCGGGTCGATTTACACCACGCCGGCAACTGCTCACCTGGCGAACATCATGCTGATCGACTCGGGGCACATCCAGGAATCGGATGCGGAATTCGTGAATAAGCACCGCCAGAGGAAGGGAGAGCCTTCCATCCCGCCGCTGTATACCCAGGAAGAAGCGGCAATTGTAGCACAGCACTTCAGCCCGGTGCAGTATGACCAGCCTTTCGAACCCGTGGCGGGAGTGAGGGCACGCATCCTGGATGCCGGGCACATCCTGGGCTCGGGGGCAGTGGTGCTGGATATGGAGGAAAAAGGGCGCAAGTGGAGGATGTGGTTCAGCGGTGATATCGGCAGGCGCAAGCTGCCCCTGCTGCGCGATCCAGTGCTGCCCGATTGGGCGGATACCCTGGTGATGGAGTGCACCTATGGGGATAAACCACACGAAGACCCGCAGGTGGCTTACGATGAGCTACGCCAGGTGGTGGGGAGAACGCTCGAGCGGGGCGGGAAGGTGATCATCCCATCGTTCGCCGTGGGGCGCACGCAGGAGATCGTGTATGACCTGCACCAGATGTTCAACGATCACCAGCTGCCAGCCGTGCCAGTATACGTGGACAGCCCGCTGGCGGTGAATGCCTCCGACATCTTCAAGATGCACCCCGAGTGCTTCGACGAAGAGACCAGGGAGTTTATCAAGGAGGATAAACACCATTCAGCCCTGGGTTTTGACCGGCTGACCTATACACGCTCGGTGGAAGAATCAAAGGCGCTCAACAACCGCAAAGACCCCATGATCATTCTGTCGGCTTCGGGCATGGCGGAGACGGGGCGCATCCTGCACCACCTGCGAAATAACATCGAGAACCCCAAGAACACCATCCTGATCGTATCGTGGCAAGCGCCGTACACCTTGGGACGCAGGCTGGCAGACCGGGAGAAGCGGGTGCGTATCTTTGGGGAGGAATACAAGGTTAAGGCAGAGGTGGCCACCATCGGCGGGCTATCCTCACACGCCGGGCAGAGGCTGCTGACGGAATATGCCCTGCGGGTAAAGGGCAGGGCCAGGCATGTATTCCTGGTGCACGGCGAGCCTAAGCCAGCCCGGGCGCTTTCTGAAAAATTAGTGGAAGCGGGCATGGAAAAGCCGGTTTATCCCCAATGGCGCGAGAGCGTGGAAATTGGCCTGTGATGCCGGAGATAAAAAAGGGCAGAAGAGGGAAATGGTATGGTCACAATGATCACCGGCAGCACGTTTGAGGACCTTGAAGGGCTGGCGGAGCGGATCAGGGTGGGGCGCCAGCCAAAGAAGCTGATGGTGAATTTCATGGGGCTGGGGGCACTGGCGCTGTGCGGATATAACGAGGAGGATTAGAAATGGCACGCCTGATCACGGCAGCAGAGCGCATCAAACGGGCGCACAAGCTCATCCAAGCGGCGCGTGAGTACCCCGTGCCGGAGAGGGGTGGGAAGTATGACCTGACTTACATGGCCCAGGTGAGAGGCTTGCTGCGGCAGGCACGTGAGTTGGTGCAGTTCATTGGGAAGACTCCCAGCGCTTCACCTGAAACCAAAGAGGAAGCAAGGAGGATCATGGAGGAGGCAGGCCAGGCCTGGCACGAAATTATGAAAGGGTGAAGCAGGCACACCTTGGTATAATGGCCTGTGCGGATAGGAGAGGTGCCAGAGTGGTTGAATGGGACGGTCTCGAAAACCGTTGTGGGGCTAGTCTCCACCGTGGGTTCGAATCCCACCCTCTCCGCAG
>CAYLPS010000093.1:0-13419 GCA_964385625.1 uncultured Anaerolineaceae bacterium
GGTGGGGGTGGTGGTGCTGTCATGGATCATACAGGCCATCGTCATCCGCAGGGGTTTACCTTACGGGAATTTGAGCTATACCAGGGGGTTACAGCCCCAGGTGCTTGACGTACCCCTGCTCATCCCGCTGGCCTGGATGATGATGCTGCCACCCGCCTGGGCAGTGGCGCGGCTGATCACCCGCAAACTCACCGGTTGCGCAATGCACCTGGCTTTCATCGGCCTCAGTGCGGTGGCATTCACTGCCTGGGGTCTATACTTCGACCCCATGATGGTCCACCTGGGATTCGAGCAGTGGAGCCCGGCGGGCGGCTATTCAGGCGTGCCCTGGATGAATTTTCTGGGCTGGCTGTTGGTATCTGGCGTGATTACATTTGGGTTATCTCCCAAGCGCATTCCGGGCGGTGTGCTTGTGCTGGTGTATGGCTTAACCTGGCTGGTGGATTTCATCTCACTCTTCGTCTTTTGGGGACTGCCAGGCCCTGCCTTCGCCGGGTTGGGTTTGATGGGTTTAATGCTGGTTGGGGCAGCGATCGTCAACCGGTGAGCATGCTGCCAGATAGCTCAGTAATGATGTTTGCTGGTGGTAATTTGGGAATTTCTCGTCCATGGAAACCACATGGCACCATTATTGCAGCTTTTACGTAGAATAGAGTAAACATGGCCTGATGGAGGATTGGAGATGGAGATCATAGACTTTATCCTTGGAATCATCCTGTTAACTTTAGGGAAACGGCTATACTGGCTGTTCGTAGCCGCAGTAGGTTTTGTGATCGGGCTGGTGGTTGCCGATACTTATATCCAGCTCTCACCACACTGGCTGGTATACGTGGTGGCGTTTGGGGCAGGGGTGGTCGGGGCGATATTGGCAACCTTCCTGCAGAGAATAGCCATTGCCATCGTGGGTTTTCTCGTAGGTGGATACGGCGCTTACTACCTGGCGAGCACTTACCTGGCTGCTCCAAACGACACCACCAACCTGGCAGCGTTCATCGTGGGCGGGGTTGTGGGTTTGATATTGGTGGCAAGCCTGTTCAATTGGGGATTGTACATCCTGTCATCATGGGCCGGTGCCACGCTCATCTCTCAGGCCGTAAATGCCAACGTCACGATTGGCTCGGAATTCAGCATGGTGATGTTTTTCATCCTGTTCATCCTGGGAATGGTCATCCAGGCTGGACTGTTGCGCGAGCGACCAAAACCAAAAACCATTGAGCCCAGCCAGAATGCCCAAGAGCCCAAGAAGGAAGAAAAATAAAAACTCCAGCCTGAATCTGCTGAGGCCGGAGTTTGAGCTCCAGGTGAAAGCATCACTTGTTCAGGTCGATGCCATTGCCAACAAAGTGGAAGTAATGTGCACAGTCCTGGCCTGTGAAAATTAAATATCACACTCAGCGCCGTCTGACGTAATCCAATAGGGGCAGCACATACTGGCCGATCGCCGACCAGAAGTGGGCCACGAAAGCGGCTACCAGAACCAGGCACAACAGGATGATGATCAGGATCAAGATCGTGCGCCTGGCGTTGCCACCCCTGGCAACCGGTTGGGCCATGCGTGCTTCGTTGGCCAATTCCTGCTCGGTGGTTTCCAGCTCTACGGCGAGCGGCCCTGAATGATCAACAGGTGCGGGGGGAACCAGGTTGGTACCGCAAAACCCGCAATAATTAGCTCCGGTTCGCACCAGGCGCAGGCAGTTTGGGCAAATGGTAGGCATGAGATTACTCCTCTCGGTAGTGTACAAAGATAATCATTAATGTCAAGCGCACCCTGCATTCGTGTCTTCGCTTCCCAGAATTTCCATCGTCAAAAGAGATCAATATGCTCCTCATTTACGGCTGGCGAACGGTGAAATCGTCAAACAGGATGTCGGTACCGGGTATATCATAAGTGCCGGCAATCAGCCCGACATTCCCATGCGTGTATTCATCGTCGCTTTGCTGGTCGAGCAGTATTCCGTTGGCATACAGGCTCAGCTGGCTACCGTTGCAATCGAAGCGGATGTGGTTGAGCGCATCGCCCAGGTTGATGGCATCGGAGGGTTGCAGCTCATCATGCCCCAGCAGCTCGGAGCTATCGCTGGTTGCCTTGAGGATGCCGAAGAAGCCATCGCTGCTGATGACGGCATAATAGAATGCATCCGCTCCCTGGTAGCGGCAAATCAAACCGAAGTCATTATCATCAGGACCGCTATTCTTGGTGGCATCCACCTCGATGGACACATCCCCGAAGGTGCTGTTCCCTGGGTTTGCCCAGCTGTCATACATATCATCATTAACCTGGATGCGATAGGCATCGTTATAATAATCGGAGTAAAAATCCGATTCATTCACCCGGTCCCAACCCGAGCTGGGGTCTGAAAAATCATCGAAGAAGATTACGCTGGGAGGTTGCCCGGTGCTGCTGGCGGCATCTGGAGTGGCACTGGAAGTAGTGACGATCATGGTGGTCTTTGCGGGTGGATTATCGGATGCCAGGCGGTTTCTAAATTGGAAAATTCCCCAACCGAGCGCCCCACACACCAGGAGAAACAACAACACAGCAGCACCACCAATGATCCACCAGATTTTATTGCCATAAATCCCGGTGGGCGATTGGGGTGGTGCCTGCTCGACTGCTTTTCTAAGGCTTTCTGGCAGGGTATCATCGTGCAATGTTTCAGCAACCGGCAGTATTTTGTGTGCTGCGGGTGGTTGCTGGGCTGGAAGGGTCACCAGCGGAGCGCCGCAATAATCACACTCCTGTTTGGTGTCGGGGTTTTCTCTACCACAATATGGACAGATCATAAATTCCTTTCGTCATTCATGCAGCAAAATAAAGTCCATGCCATTGTATTGACACATACATATTCGCATCCGCATATTGCTCCCCGCGCCTCAGCGGGTGGGCCAGGGAACATTCACCCAGGCAGTGTAGCCGTGTTTTTCCACACCATACACCCTGGCGTGGGAGAGTTCGGAGCAACCGGCTTCATCCTGAACGCGTACGATGGTTTCCCACGAGCCAATCGCACTGAATTGCACTTCGCCATCCTGGCACAGCCAGGCTTCAACCAGGTATGGGTATTGTTCGGAATCATCCCCTGCCTTAAGCGTGAGTGTATTCCACGAAATGATCACTTCATCCTGGTTTCGCTCGGCATATACGCCGGTGAGGGGCCCGTAATACGGAGACTGGGGTAGAGGTAAATCTCCCGGGGCCAGGCTGTTCACATCACCCTCGATGTCCATCAAGGAAGCCTTGATCCAGCACGGGTTATTACCCCCGATGGCTTGCACAAGCACCCAGCTGCCCGTCTCATTACGACTGATAACTTCCAGGTGGTTGTTTTCGTACAAGCCGTATTTATAGAGGTATGCCGCACCCGGCCCGTAACGGCAATTTGATTGCTCCAGCACGGTGCCCCGCAGGATGGTGTAAGTGGGAATGTAGGAAGGCGTCATCGTGGGAGTGGCGCTTGAGACAGCGGTTATAGATGGAGATGGGCTGGGGCTGGAAGTGGCAGCAGGGCTGGGGGTGTAGGAAGGCAGGATGGTCGCAGTGGGATGGGCGGTGTGGCTGGGAAGGCTGGTTGGCGAGAGGAGCAGAACGTCACCAGTTGCTGTTACCTCTCCAATTTCAAGATTGGTAGGTAGAGATGTTGTGTTCGCGGCCGTACAGGCTGCCAGAATGGTGATCATCAACAGGCTGGTGAAACTTATTTTTGCTTTATTCCAGGCGGGCATTTTCATTACCTGTAATGGTCAAATAATCTCGCCATCCTGGTTAATAGGACAACACCTCGACGATGATGACCGAAATGTTATCTTCACCACCGGCAAAATTTGCCAGCTCCACCAGCTTGCCGCAGGCTTCCTGGGCCGAGCCGGCTGTCAATATAACCCTCTGGATTTCCTGGTCATCCACCAGGCTGGAGAGCCCGTCTGAGCAGAATAACAGCCGGTCTCCGGGGAAGAGCTGCTGGGTGAGATAATCGGCTTCCACATCCTTTTGCTCTCCAAGGCTGCGGTATATCACATTACGCTGGGGGTGAAAGCGGGCTTCGCTTTGGGTGATCTTTCCCATCGCCACCAGCTGTTGCACCAATGAATGGTCGGTGGTTAATTGCTTGATAGTCTCCTGGTTCACCAGATAGATGCGGCTGTCGCCCAGGTGACCCAGGTATGCCTGGCTTCCCACCAGCAATCCCAACACCAGGGTGGACCCCATGTCGTTGCTGGCGTTTTGGCGGGCTTCATACACCGCCTGGTTGGCGGATTGCATGGCGCGCTTGACCCAATCTGCATGGCCCTGGTAAGTGGGGTTTAGCATGGCCACCAGCTCAAACGCTCCGACCTGGGCAATGGCATCAATCACGATGCTGCTGGCCAGCTCACCTGAAGCGTGGCCTCCCATCCCATCTGCGATGGCTTCTAAACAAATGGGTTGGACGGCATCCTGGTTCATACGGCTCATCTCGATGCAGAGCACGCTATCTTCGTTATTTTTACGCACCTTACCTGGGTGTGTAAGCCTTCCAACCTGGTAGTCCAATTTTAGGCGTGCGGGCTGGTTACTTTGCGCCAGCTTGATCTGCTTCGTAAACTCGGTAGCACTGGTGTAACCATCGCCCACCAGGGCTTGCTGGAACAAATCATTGAGTACCATGGGCAGGTGTGGGTCGGGGCTGTAGTTGGTGGTGCCGGTCATCCAGTAATACATCGCCAGGGCCAGGTGGCGCACGTTGTTGATTTTGTCGCGATCGGTGAGCAGCGGCAGGACGCGTGCCGAGGTGAAATCTCTCCACACCACCCTTTTTTCCGCCAGGCCGATGCTGGATTGATCGAGTTGCTCACCGAAAGCAATGCCTTTGGAATGCATATATTCCAGGGCTTGCGATAATTGTGTTCCCCAATCCAACACTTCGGCAATCTCGGGTTGAGGCGCTAAGCTTTGCGAGTATGGGCTCACCAGGCAGTAACGCGTGTCTCCCTGCACTTCCTGCGAGAATACTGCCACAGGCGGGTGGATGCTGGGATGCACCAGGTGGACATCGATGACCGCTTGGATGGCAGTGAATTTATCCACATCTGATTCCTGGAGCAGGAATGAGGGAGAGTGCTCTTCGAGCGGTTTCCCACATTGGGTGCAAAATTTCTCGATTTCAGAGGCAATCGGGCAGTGGATAGTTCGGCACTCAGGGTTTGAGCAGATGCGCGTAGACGGGACATTGGCCATTTCGATCTCGCGCACCAGGTAATAGATGTCATGCTCGTCCTGCGAGACCAGAGAATCATACTGGTAGTGGTCACCGAACACTGAGCCTTCCGGGCGCCTGGCAAAACCCGGGTAAATCACCATGCTTTCCTCCGCTGTTTCTGGCGCTGATGGCGCATTCTGTTCCACCTGCGTCGGAGCTTCCAGGTCTTTGTCGGGTGCGGGACGCGCAAGTAAAATGGTCCCGCAACGCACGCAAAACGCGGCTTCCGGGCGGTTCTCAGCTTTACACTTGGGGCAGATCACCATGCTTATCTCCTTAGTGAAGTGGATTCATCACAGCGTTCATCCATTCCTGGCGCTGCAAGAGCTGAAGGAATATTCCTTCCATGCGATATCCTGTGGGCGGTCGATATCGTGCCCGTCCTAATCTGTTTAAAAATAACAACCTGCCGGATCAATTCGTTCATCCTGTTTATCCTATGGCACTTACTGGTCATATACACAGGTGGGTGGTCCGAATATCCTGGGCGGGATTAATACAGGTTAACCAGCATATCATGGATGGCATGCTTCTGAAAGCGCCACACTTTTCCGATTTTCAATGCCGGCAGCTCACCCCGCCGGGCCATGGCGCGGATGGTTTCTGGCTGAAGCTTGAGGAAGGCAGCCACATCCTCCACGGTCCACAGCGGGTCGCTGGTTGGTGCAGGGCTGGTTTCAGCCATCCTGTTCAAGCTGTTAGCCTCGGTTTGAGGAGTATTATTCATATTTTCCATATGATACCTTTGGCAATGAGTGCGAATAGCATTTCAGAGAAAACCTTTCTCACATGTTTTTACCATTTTATATGCACATATGCTGTTTCATAGGAGTATGCATGAATCATACCAGATGTGTGTCAGGCACGGGTGTGAATCAGGATCAGTATCTGGTTATCTCATCGTTGTGCCGACAAATCTTACAGGTGACATTTTACATCGCCATATGTAGCAAACACGTAACAAGGTGTTAATGGTTCATATTTTCGAGTTCCATCGAAGCCAGGAATATTCCATGGGTGGTGGTGTCGAAGAAGACCATGGTGGAAATGCCCTGGTCAAAGTTCATCGATTGGATGGTGATGCCGTTAAGCTGGCTGCTGACGGGTATCCAGTGGTGCCCATTATCCGTGGAGTAGTAGGCTCCTGACGTGGTACCCGCGTAAACCACGTTCGGCCTGTACGGATCGATTGCAACGGCAGTGACCGTCAGGTTGGATAATCCGAGAAGTCTGAAAGCGTTTTTTTCGTAAAGATAGATCCCGCCACCTGTACCTGCATACACCGTCTTTGGTTCGGATGGCGAAGCTGCCAGCGCATAGAAATATTGGGGCAGGTTTGCGGAATTCCAGGTTTTCCCGCCATCCGTGCTGAGCTTCATGCTGCCCGGAGAACCGGTGGCGGCAAATAACAGGTTGGGGTCATTCGAGTCAACGGCGATACTGTAAACCGCGTCGCCTGCTAATCCCGCGGCCTGCCAGCTGGCGCCTCCATCGCTGCTTCTTTGCACCCCATGCCCGTTGGTACCCATATAAGCAATCCGCGGGTTGGTCGGCGCATAGATCATGGTGAGCAAGCCAACGGTGGTTTCCAGGGTTTGGGTGGTGGTTTGGGGACGGGTGACGTCATATTCCTGCATCTCTGCAGTGGCAAACGGATGGTTGGGCGGGAAAGCAGGGGGGTGTTGCGTGGTGAGGGGCAAACCGCTGCCGGCTTTCACCCACCCGGTGTTGCTGTCAAGGTCGCGGCTGAACAAACCTGCGGTGTCGGTTAATGCGTATAGCCGGTCTGTGCTGCCGGGATCCAAAACCAGATCTTCCACCCATTTATCGATCAGGCCGGTGTTAAAATCCTGCCAGCTTCGACCGCCATCATTCGTCTCATATACCCCAGAGCCATACACGCTGGCGAATATTGTGTTTGGGTGGTTTGGAATATGCACATCGGCGGTCACCCGGGCATTATCTAGACCGGTGTTGCTATGCTGCCAGTTACTGGCGCTATCCGCGCTGCGGTAAATTCCATCGCTCGAGGTTCCTGCCAGCAGGTTGTTGGTGTGGATTGGGTCAATCACGATGGAATAAATATCGTTTGAAAGTAATCCGGCATATTGCCAGTATTCTGCCCCATCCGTGGTTTTTAAAATCCCATTTGAAAAGCTGGCCAGATATATGGTTTCGGTTGAAAAGCGGTCCATTGCCATGCTGTAAACCTTAACATTTGGTTTGCCACCGTTTGCCAGAAACCAAGCCCCTCCATTATTAACCGATTTATATACGCTATCCGAATGCCAAACCCCTAGGTAAAGCATTGCAGCATATTCAGGTTGCGGGTTGATGATTATAGCCCTGGCTGAAAGGTCGCTAATGCCATCATCGACGGCTTGCCAGGTGCTGCCAAAATTATCACTTCGGTATGGGCCATGCTCGTGGGTGGCAGCGTAAACCTGGTTGTGAGCATTGCTGTTGACGGCTACACTGTAAGCCCAATCCTCCTGGTCGACTCCACCCACATTAAATAATGAGGGGACCCAGCTATAACCGGCATCCCAGGAGCGATACACCACACCGTTCCAGGGCGGATTGCCGCCGTTTGAATCTCCCCGTGTGGTGGCGTACAAATTATTGGTATCGAATGGGTCCACTGCCAGGGAATAGACGATCGCATCTGCCTGCATGCCATTGCCAGACCATTTCCACGAGCTGCCGCCGTTAGTCGATTTATAGACCTGCCCGCGATAGGTACCCGCGTACAGGGTGGATGGGTGCTGAGGGTCGACTGCCAGTGAATAAATAAAGGGGTTGGATAGACCCTGGCTGGCCGGGCTCCAGCTGCGCCCACCATCCAGGCTTTTGAAAACCCCCGAGCCATACGAACCGGCATACACAATTTGGGGATTGGCTGGGTCATAGGCGATGGACACCACCGTGCCGGAGTGTGGGCCGATCCAGCCTGTGAGGCTTGCTGTAATGATGGGTAGATAGGTCTCGTTTGAAGACCCCTGTTCGTTGGACGCTGCCCTGATTTCTGGTCTTAATAGGATTAAAATAACGATGGGGATGAGAAGAAGCTTAATTTTGGGAGCCATTTCTGGATATTATATACGCAAAAGCGTAATTGTTCGTTATACTAAAAATACCAACGATAAGAGTTGTGATGTGAGGGTCACCGATGGCGAAACATATATTGATCGTAGATGATGATACCTTGATGAGGCGCAGCCTGGCATTTAACCTGGAGCAGGCTGGTTTTCATACCAGCACTGCTGATAGCGCCGAATCCGCACTTGCTCAGGTGCGGCTGGAAAAACCAGACCTGGTGCTGCTCGATATCAATCTGCCGGCAATGGATGGCCTGGACGCCATGCACTAGTTTAAAGACCAGTTCGACTTGCCGGTTATCTTTGTAACCGCCCGTAGGCGCGAGCTGGATGAAGCCCTGGGCCTCGAGCTGGGGGGCGATGATTACATCACCAAGCCCTTTGATTTCAATGTGCTGGTGGCGCATATTAAAGCGGTGCTGCGCCGCTTTGAGCGTCCGGCGGTTTCATCGGATGGCGGTGCACGGGAACCCCTGGTCATTGGCTCGATGGTGGTTGACCTGCAGCGCCATGCTGTTACGATTGGAGGTAAGCCGCTTGAGCTGCCACGGAGAGAATTTGATCTCTTGCACGCCCTGGCATTGCAGCCCGGACGGGTTTTCACGGTTGATGAGCTGCTGGGCACCGTGTGGGGCGCTGAGTTCGTAGGCCAGCCCCAGGTGGTGTATGTTCATATCCGCTGGCTGCGGGAAAAGATCGAGCACATGGCCAACCGACCTAAGCGCATCATCACCGTGCGTGGCGTTGGGTACAAATTGGTGCCGGAGGCGTTTTGATGTTGCGCAGCTTGCGCACGCGTCTGGTGCTGAGCCACGTTGTGCCATTGATCGTTATCATTCCCATCATCGGGGTCATCCTGACCAACCTCATCGAAACGCGGATATTATTGCCCAGCCTGTCGAAGGCATTGATGACCAATGCGGTGCTGTTGGCCAATGTGGCCGGCGATGAGCCTGAGCTATGGTCGAATCCGGTATATGCAGAATATTACCTCACCCACCTGCGCCACGATATTAGCGCACGCGTGCAATTCATCACCCCGGGAGGCCTGCTGTTTGCTTCGTCGGATCCAACTGAAGCTAACCAGCTCGGTTTGAACCTTGATATCGAGGGTGTGGCCACTGCGCGTGCCGGGCAGCCGGCAGATTTTATTTACTACCGTATCACCGCTCCCTCTGAGGTCATCGATGTATTCGTGCCGGTGATTAACCAGCACCAACAGCTGATTGGCATCCTGCGCATGTCGTATACATCGAACGTCATATACACTGAATTCACCTACTCACGCTACGTGATCATTGCCATCCTGGCAGGTGGGTTGCTGGTGGGCATCCTCTTGGGCTTGAACCTGGCGTGGAATATCAGCAAGCCCATCCGTGAAGTGACACGGGCGATCAATGACCTGGCACATGGCAACCAGCAGGTGCAGGTGGCCGAGCGCGGACCAGAAGAAATCCAGCTTTTAGCGCAGTCGTTTAATTTTTTGAATGAACGGTTGAGCAGCTTGGAAAAGGCTCGCAAGCAGCTGCTAGCCAACCTGGTGCACGAGATTGGGCGCCCGCTGGGAGCATTACGTTCAGCCATCCAGGCATTGGCTGGCGGAGCTGCGCGTGATCCCCAGCTGCTGGCAGACCTGACCGCCGGCATGGATGACCAGGCTGCCCATTTGCAGAAATTGCTGGAGGAGCTTGCCCAGCTGCACGAGCAAGTGCTGGGCAATTTGGAGCTGGATTACCAGCAGATAAACCTGAACGAATGGCTGCCAAAAACATTGCGCACCTGGCAGGAAGTTGCCCACGACAAGCACCTGGAATGGCAGGCGGATATCCCGCAAAACCTGCCGCTAATCTCTGCTGATCCCCACCGGCTGGCATCGGTGGTGGAAAACCTGGTGAGCAATGCCATTAAATACACCCGGTCAGGGGGCATGATATCCATCCTGGCTGGGGCTGAAGACCATGAAATCTGGATCCAGGTGAAGGATAATGGCCTGGGGATTTCTCAAAACGAGCAGCAGCGCATTTTCGAGCCGTTTTACCGCGGCAACCCCGGCAAGCGTTTCAAGCAGGGCATGGGGTTAGGCCTGAGTATCGCCCGTGACCTGGTTCAGGCCCATGGGGGCAGGATCTCCTTGGAAAGCGAGCCTGACAAGGGCAGCACCTTCACCATCCACCTCCCGGTGGAAAAAGCAGGGCAGCTGCCGCCGGAAATATAAGCATCCCCAATCGACCCAGCTCATTTAGTCGCATTTCGAGCGCCTCGTCATATTGATAGAGGCGCGCTTTGTTTTTGTCGACTGGTTTTTGTACAGCCATAAACTTTACTTAAGCTAAGCATAGGGGTGTTATAAGGACGATTCGAGCCCGTGGAGGCTATGATAGCAGCATTACGAGGAATAAGAATAAAGAAAGTTAAAGGAGAATTCCATGAACAAGAAAGCATTTAGTATCACAAGCATTATCGTCATCGCCATGTTGGTTCTCTCTGCTTGCAGTGGGATAACCGGAGCATTAGCCAACACCGGAACCCAGATCGCTCAAACATCTCAGCAACCAACCGCGATGCCATCAACCAGCAGTAGTCCAACCGCAGTGCCTATCGTCGTTCCCGGCGGGTCAAGCACTATCAGCTCATACCAGGATACGCTATCATCCATATACAACCAGGTCAGTCCATCAGTAGTTCTCATCACGGTGCTCGTCCCATCCAGTGGTTCAGCCATCCCAGGCTTTGGTACCACTAACCCATCGCAATTATCCCAGGCCTTAGGCTCAGGTTTTGTGTGGGATGCCAGTGGCCACATCGTCACCAATGACCACGTGGTGAGCGGTGCCACCTCTATTGAGGTGACCTTTGCGGATGGCAATACATACACAGCCAGCATCGTCGGCGAAGATCCATACAGCGACCTGGCCGTCATCCAGGTGAGCGGTGCCACAGCCAGCGAGCTCAAACCGGTAACCATGGGTGAATCCAGCCAGATGAAAGTTGGCGATGTTGCCATCGCCATTGGCAATCCATTCGGCTTATCGGAAACCATGACCACTGGCATCATCTCGGGCGTAAACCGTGATATTTCCAACAGCCAGGTCTCGCAATCAGCCACAGGCGCCACCTACTCGATCCCCGATGTCATCCAGACGGATGCCTCCATCAACCCCGGTAACTCAGGTGGTGTGCTGTTGAATGACCAGGGTCAGGTTGTGGGCGTAACCTACTCTCTCGAGTCATCCAGTGGCTCGAGCTCGGGCATCGGTTTTGCAATCCCACAACAAATCGTTTCACAGGTCGTCCCATCCCTTATTTCATCGGGCAGCTATAATCACCCATACCTTGGGATCAGCGGGACGGACATGACCCTTGATATTGCCAAGGCGATGAACCTGCCGCCTGAAACCCACGGATCCCTGGTAGTGTCGGTTGTGTCAGGCGGTCCGGCAGCCAAGGCAGGCTTGCAGGGTAGCAACACCACCGTAACTATTAATGGTCTGCAGACCATCGTAGGTGGTGACGTCATCACCGCCGTCAACAGTCACAACATCAGCAGCATGGCCGATCTTATCGCTTACCTTGAGCTCAACACCCAGGCCGGCCAGACGGTAACCCTGTCTATCATCCGTAACGGGCAGACCATGAGTGTGCAGTTAACCCTGGGTACACGCCCAGCGCAGTAATTCGATGAATGTTCTCCCTTCCTCCTCCCCCAGCTCGAAGCCTGGGGGGCGGGAAGGGTAGAGGAGAGAACAAAATGTTCAAGCGTAGAAATGTAAGCATCCTGGTTTACCTGCTCATCCTGCCCATTTTTCTGGCCGTGGGATTTGGGGGTGGCGTACTGGTGGATCATTTTTTGATCACTCCCACGGTAGCCTCGGCGAGCAGTCAAAACCAGGCCAGTAACCTGGACCTGTTCAACCAGGCCTACCAGACCGTTGAAAAGAATTATGTTGCCATCAGCACGATTAACCAGACTCAGCTCGAGTATGGGGCGATCAGCGGGATGGTGAATGCTCTGGGGGATACCGGGCACAGCCGCTTCCTGACCCCGCAAGAGGTTCAACAAGAGAATAATTTCACCACGGGCTCGTTCCAGGGCATCGGGGCAGAGGTGAGCACCAATAGCGCCGGTCAGGTGGTCATTGTAGCCCCCATAGACGGTTCACCGGCTCAAAAAGCGGGGTTAAAACCCGGTGACATCATCTTGAAAGTGAACGGCACCAATGTGACCGGAATGAGTCTGAGCGATGTGGTGGGTATGGTGTTAGGCCCGGCGGGAACACAGGTGACCCTCACCATTCAGGATCCCACCAGCGGGGCAACGAAAAATCTGACCATCACCCGGGCTGAGATCACCGTACAAAATGTGACCTGGATCATGCTGCCCGGAACGACCATCGCCGATATCCGTATTGCCGGTTTCAGCCAGGGGGTCACCGACGATTTGCGCAACGCCCTGCAGCAAATCCAGGCCCAGGGAGCCACGGGCATCATCCTGGACCTGCGCAATAACCCGGGCGGCTTGCTCAGCGAGGCCATCGGAGTAGCCAGCCAGTTCCTGGGTAGCGGCAACGTCTTGCTGGTGAAGGACGCCCAGGGCAATGAGCAGGCAATCGCGGTGCAAACAGGTGGACTGGCGTTGACGACACCCATGGTGGTGCTGATCAACCAGGGTACAGCCAGTGCTTCTGAAATTGTGGCCGGGGCGCTGCAGGACGCCAAGAGGGCAACCCTGGTGGGAGAAACCACCTTCGGTACTGGCACAGTGCTGAATGCCTTCCCGTTATCAGATGGCTCAGAAGTTTTGCTGGCCACCGAAGAATGGCTGACCCCCTCTGGGCGGGTGATCTGGCACAAGGGCATCACCCCCGACGTGGTGGTGAGTTTGGCAGGTGATGTAATGCCGTTTGTTCCTGAGGCGGGAAAAGGTATGACCGCCGCCCAGCTGCAAAGCAGCCAGGATATGCAATTATTGAAAGGTGTGAAATTGCTTTCGCAGGGGGCTAAATAACAAAGGCGAAAGAGGCAAGCGAGAACGGTTTGGTTGGTTTACCCTCCCTGGAAGTCCTCTCCTCCCTTCCGGGGAGGGT
>CAYLPS010000094.1:0-13174 GCA_964385625.1 uncultured Anaerolineaceae bacterium
CCTTGCAGAAGTTGATCGTTAAACAATCCATTAAGACCGTGCGCTGGTATAAAAAAGGCGTCGTGGAGCCTTTGGTCGTACCCGTTCTGGGACCAGATTTAATGGATCCACGTAAATTTGAGCAGATCAAGCAATATTCTCAGAGCAAGCTTACCGCTCAGCAGCCTGTTCTTCCCGATGAAAGTGAAAACAACACGAGATTGTAAGCCGCGGAGAAAATTCATGGAAACCCAAAATATTGCACTTTCATCAGAACTGACCCAATTATTTCCGGATGTTATTTCCAGGGATGAGCGCCCAAGCTATGAAGGTTACCTGATAAAACCAGAACACCTGATTCCAACATTAAAAGAATTACGCGACAACCTGGGTTATGATTACCTGTCATCCGTGACCGGGGTTGATTATTTGCCCGAAGGGAAAATGGAGGTTGTATACCACATCCGCAAATCAACAGGTGGCGCACCCCTGGTGATTAAGGCACAGCTGGACCGGCAAAACCCGGTGGTTGAATCGATCGTGCCCCTTTACCCCGGGGCAGAATTTCAAGAGCGCGAAGCCTGGGACCTGTTAGGCATTAAATTCGAAGGTCATCCAGATTTGCGCCGCATCTTAATGTGGGAGGGATTTTCAGGGCATCCCTTGAGGAAAGACTGGAAAGAAGGTTATTACGAGGAAGATGCCAAGCCTTTTAAAAGCCGCTGGCCAGTCGGACATTATGTGAGTGCAGAGGAAAAAAATCCTCTAGGCATGAATGTAGATTTTCCCGCAGGGTTCGATCCTGAAAGCTGGGTGCCTGAACCCGAAACTGCTTTATACGCCGGACTTCAAAAGATCGAACGTGATGATGAAGAAACAGGTATCGGGACTGAACAGGTCATTGTTAACCTGGGACCCCAACATCCCTCCACACACGGGGTATTCCGCATGGCTGTGAAGCTGGATGGAGAAACCATCGTCGGATTAAAACCCGTGATGGGCTACCTGCACCGCAATCACGAGAAAATTGGCGAACGCAATACTTTCCTTGGCAATATGCCCTATACCGACCGGTTGGATTATTTCAACTCGATGAGCAATAATTTCGGCTACGCGCTGGCGGTGGAAAAATTAATGGGCATTAAACCTCCCGAACGGGCGGAGTACATCCGAGTGATGATGGCTGAGCTAACCCGTATCGTGAATCACCTGGCATTATTTGGTTTTTTGATGAATGACTTCGGCGCATACTTCACGCCTTTCCTGTATGCTTTTGAAGAAAGGGAGCTGATCCTGGATATATTCGAAGCTGTATCTGGCTCGAGGATGATGTGCAACTACTTCCGCTTTGGAGGCGTGGCAAGGGATATACCCGATGGAGTCTTGGAAAAAGTTAAAGGCCTGGTGTTTGATCGGCTACCCCGCAAGATCGATGACCTCAACCTCTACATTACCAATAATGAAGTAGTACGGCATCGTGCGGAAGGGATTGGCGTGCTCACACCTGAGCAAGCCATCGCTTATTCCTGCGTCGGCCCAGTATTAAGGGCTTCAGGGGTGCCGTATGATCTGCGGCGAGCTCAACCGTACAGCATTTATAACCGCTTCGACTTCGATGTCGCCGTACGCTATCACGGGGATGTGTATGACCGGTACCTCATCCGCTTGGATGAGATGCACCAGAGCCTAAAAATCTTACAACAGGTATTGAAAGGCATCCCCGAAGGACCAATCCAGGAAGGCAAGCCGCAATATATCGCGAAGGTGCCGGCCGGCGAAGCATACGGGTGCGTGGAAGGACCAAAGGGAGAGCTTGGCTTCTATGTTGTTTCAAATGGCAAACCCAACCCATGGCGCTATCATGTGCGTGCACCATCATTTATAAACCTGACCCCGCTGGAAACCCTATGCATCGGTTCCAAAGTAGCTGATGTGGTAGTGATCCTTGGGTCCATTGATATTGTATTGGGTGAGACCGATAGGTGAGTGAAGAATGTCTGAACAGAAGAATGCTTACATGTATGGCATAGGTGTCTTGAAGACTTTAGGACTAGCCTTCAGGCATTTTATCGAAACTTATATTGACGACGTCAGGTTTTGGGGGAAGCGCTACCGCACTCCCGAGGGGATTGCATATCGCAGCAGCAAAGACGTGAAAGGCGTATTCACGGTCCAATATCCTGATGAGAAAATACCAGTACCCGAAGAATTCCGTTATTTGCCTTTCCTTATTTATGAAGAGAAGGATGGGCAGATTGAATACCGCTGTACATCCTGTGGGATTTGTGCAAAGGTATGCCCTCCTCAGTGTATATGGATCGTTCGTTCCACCAATCCCAATACCGGGCGCCCAATACCCGACCCGGCAGAGTTTTATATTGATATTGATGTTTGTATGAATTGCGGCCTATGCGCGGAGTACTGCCCATTTGATGCCATTAAGATGGACCACAACTATGAAATCGCAAATTATGACCGCCAATTTAATGTATACGATAAGGCAAAATTGGGCAGACCGGTTTCGTATTATGCCTCCATCCGCCCGATCAATTATCAGCGGGAAGAAGAGGCACGCCTTGAAGCAGAAGCCATTCGGGCGGCCAGGAAGGTGTAAGCATAATATAATTATTAATGTTAGGCCGTTTCATAATGAATGGAGATTTCGTTGCCTGGAAGCATTGATCTACTTTTTCCCTCCTATGCTATAGAACCACTGCGAAAATTACGGGGTGAACAATGGGAGCACCTGATCAACAGCTTGCTTCAGCAGGATTGCTTAAGCCTGGAGCGGATTGCATTTGTACTGTTCATGGTCAGGTTATGTGGCTGCACCAGCTGCCAATCCGATTCGTTTCGTGCCATGCGTGGCTGCGTGATTTGCTCGAGCAATACGATTAAGCGGTATAAAGGAAATGATCAAAGTTTAATGGATTTATTTAATGACGCAAAAATAGAGATGGGTAAATATTTAGAAGAGGTTGGTTGAAATGGCGGTTGATTTACCTACGAAGGATGCGATCCTGGAATCACTTAAAAATGTGATCGAGCCAGAATTACGGAGGGACCTGATATCCTTGAATATGATCCGTGATGTGGCGGTTGAAGGTGGCGTGGTGAGCTTCACCATTATTCTGACCACCCCAGCCTGTCCGTTGAAATCCACCATCGAAAGCGAGGCCAGGAAAGCCGTTATGGCATTGCCTGGGGTTACCAAAGTGGATATAAAAATGGATGCAAGTGTTCCCAACGATGGAAGGACGAGAGGATTATTACAGCTACCTATCCGTAATGCGATCGCCATTGCCTCTGGCAAGGGAGGGGTCGGGAAGAGCACCGTGGCAGCCAATGTGGCAGTATCCCTGGCACAGGCTGGGGCATGTGTTGGGTTGCTGGATGCCGATATTTACGGCCCGAATATTCCCACCATGATGGGGGTAGCCAAGCTACCTCCGCCGACCAAAGAGAAGTGGAAGCCTGCTGAAGCCTACGGTGTCAAGATCATGTCGATTGGCTTCCTGGTGGGGCCCGACCAACCATTGATATGGCGGGGACCGATGCTGCATTCGGCCATCCGCCAGTTTTTGAGCGATGTGGAATGGGGTGAGCTGGACTACCTGATCGTGGATTTACCCCCAGGCACGGGAGACGCGGCACTGAGCTTGACCCAATCGCTGCCGCTAAGTGGTGGGGTGATCGTAACATTGCCGCAGCAAGTCTCGCTGGATGATGCCCGCCGTGGCCTGGAAATGTTCCGCCAACTGAACGTGCCCATCCTGGGAGTTGTGGAGAACATGAGTTACTTGGAATTGCCCGATGGTACCCGGATGGACATCTTTGGTAGCGGGGGAGGAGAAAAACTGGCTAAGCAGGGAGGAGTCCCATTTTTAGGCTTGGTGCCTATGGATGCATCGGTTAGAATTGGAGGCGATATAGGGAAGCCGGTGATCGTCGAATCTCCCGATTCACCTGCTGCAGGCGCATTGGTAAAAATTGCGCAGCAGATCGCCGCCAGGGTGAGCGTGGCTGCATTGGAAAAAATCAAGCCGGTGCCAATCAGCATTATTGAGTGAATGACATCATGTTGGGAAGAGGAAAAATTCGTGGAAGACATTGATCAGAACACGACTACCGAAAGATGTGTGGTTGGTTTACGATTTCAATCGATTGGTAAAATTTACCATTTTGACGCCACCGATTATAAAAGCGTTCAAAAGGGTGATTATGTGGTGGTGGAAACAAGCCGGGGTACGCAGCTGGGACAGGTGGTGCAATTTATCACCAATCCGGAGCGCAGCCTGGGGGCAGGATTAAAGTCGATATTGCGCATAGCCACACCAAGTGATTTGTTGGTCAAGCAGGAATGGGAGCGCCAGGAAATCACAGCACTAGCCACATGCCGGGCCAAAGTAGCCGAGATGCACCTACGCGATGTGAAAATCATTTCGGTAGAATACAGCCTGGATGGGAAGCGCCTGTTATTCATATACAGCAGCGAAGAGGGAGAAAAAGCCGACCTGAAATCGTTGAAGCGAGCATTGCAGCGTATGTTTCCTAATACCCATGTGGAATTGCACATGGTTGGACCTAGAGATGTTGCAAAAACGTTGGGGGGGATGGGTGCGTGCGGCATGGAACGCCGATGCTGCGCATTATTTTTGACTGAATTCAGCCCTATTTCGATCAAGATGGCCAAGGAACAGGGTATTTCGCTGACGCCCACCGAAATCACCGGGATGTGTGGAAGGTTACGCTGCTGCCTGGTGTATGAATATGAGCTATATGTAGAGGCCAGAAAACAGTTACCAAAACGAGGGAAACTGGTGGTGACACCACGCGGTAATGGGAAGGTTTTGGATGTGTTTCCATTGAAAGGAGCGGTACTGGTTGAATTGGAACAAGGTGGACAACATGAATTCATGCAGCAAGAATTACAGCCTTTTGAAGAATTGGAAGCATTAAGAACTAAAGCTAACGAAACCTGTGAAGGCTGTCCGGAGGATACGCGACCACTAGAGCGGCGAATGGCCATGAAAAAAGGAAGAAGAAAGCCACGTGGCAGATTCAACTAAATCACCGGATAGATGGGAGTCTCCGCAGAATATATTAGTCATTCTTGCCCACCCCGATGATCCCGAATTTTATTGCGGGGCGACCACCGCCCGTTGGGTGAAGGCAGGACACCATGTTTGCTATTGTGTGATCACTTGTGGTGACAAAGGAACCAAAGATTTGTCGCTAGGGCCAGACGAATTGTGTTCCATCAGGCAAGCGGAGCAACGGGCGGCTGCCAGAGTATTGGGCGTGGAAGAAGTAATGTTCTTATATTATCCCGATGGTTACCTGGTGGCAGACATCAACCTACGGAGAGACATCACCCGCGTAATCCGCAGAATTAAACCAGATGTGCTGGTAACCTGCGACCCTCAGACGCTCTTCACCCAATACGGGGGTTTAAACCACCCGGATCACCGGGCTGCAGGACAGGCAACATTAGATGCCGTGTTCCCCTCTGCCCGCGATCACCTGACCTTTCCCGAATTATGGAAGGAGGAGCACCTGGAGCCACACAATGTGAGGGAAGTGTGGGTGTGTGGCACGCTTTCTCCAGATATCACCTTGGATGTTACCGACATGTGGGAAACGAAAATTCGGGCATTATTCGAGCATAAGAGCCAGATTGGCGAACCAGAAAAACTGGCTGAACGCATGCGCAACCGCCGGACCTCGGATAGTTCTGCTGAGCAGCCACGTTATGAAGAGAAATTCCGGCGTTTGATATTAGGATAAATGCAACCAAATGGAGAAAACCACTATCATAATAATAAGAATGAGGCGTCATGACAGATATTCTTAATGAAGCACAGGCTTTATTCGATTATACGCGCCGATTCAGACGCGACTTTCACATGTATCCTGAGCTTGGTCTCAAGGAAGTGCGGAGTGCCGGGATCATTGCCAGTGAATTATCCAGCCTGGGCCTGAAGGTTAGAAGCGGAGTAGGCCAGACTGGGGTGGTGGCGCTCATCGAGGGGCAGGCGCCTGGACCTGTGGTGCTACTACGCTTCGATATGGATGCGCTGCCGGTGCTGGAGCAAAGCGGGGCTGAATATGCCTCGAAAAATGCCGGGCTGATGCACGCCTGTGGTCACGATGCGCACATGGCTATCGGACTTACAGTGGCGCGCCTGCTGTTTAAGCACCGCTCGGAGTTCAAGGGCACGGTTAAATTGATGTTCCAGCCAGGTGAAGAGGGAATGGGAGGGGCTGAGCTGATGATCGCCGATGGCGTGCTGCAAGACCCGGTTCCCGATATAGCCCTAGCCATGCACGTATGGAATGATAACCCGGTGGGTTGGGTGGGAATTGTGCCGGGGCCGGTGATGGCAGCAGCCGATACATTTTCCGTGCGCATAACAGGCGAAGGCGGGCATGGTGCTTCTCCGAACCTGACCCATGATCCAATACTGGCAGCATCACAGATGGTAAGCGCTCTGCAAGGGATCGTAGCCAGGAATGTCCCGCCGTTAAAGACGGCAGTGGTCACTGTGGCTGCTATCCATGCCGGCGATGCCTTCAATGTGATCCCAGCTGAAGTGTTGCTGAAGGGCACCCTACGCAGCTTCGAGCCGGAAGTGAGGGAGCTGGTGATCAGGCGCTTCAAAGAGATTATCGAGAATGTGGCTCATGCCATGCAGTGCGAAGCAGAGGTCGAAGTAAAATCGATCACACCGGCATTGATCAATGACCCGGAAGTCACAGCCAAGGTGCAGCAGGTGGCAGCCAAATTGCTGCCCAATGACGAGCTCGACTTTCGCACCACCACCATGGGCTCGGAAGATATGGCTTTCGTCATGCAGAAAATACCGGGATGCTATGTTTTCATTGGGTCAGCCAATGCTGAAAAGCACCTGGATGCGCCGCATCACAGCAGCAAGTTTGACATTGATGAGTCAATCTTGCCAAAGGCGGCGGGATTGATGGCAGCCTCAGCGATGGAACTATTGAATTCATAATCCACAAAAAACAGGGAGTGGCGATGATTTCTGAAAAAGAGCAACCTGATGAAAACACCACAGGTTCGGTGCGGCCGGTAATTAATGATTTTAGCATCACCGTGGCAACGGTGAACGGCTCAGGAAGCCAGACCTCCAACCTGACGCTGATGCGAGCGCTGTTCAAGATGGGTATACCTGTTTCGGGGAAGAATATATTCCCCTCGAACATCCAGGGGCAGCCTACCTGGTATACCATCAGGGTGAGTGACAAGGGGCACCTGGCTCGCCGCGAAGAAACCGAGGTGATGGTGACGATGAACCCGGCGACTTTTGCCAGGGATGTGGCTGGATTGGTGCCTGGAGGCGCGCTGCTATACGATGACAGCATCAAGATACCCATTAACCGCCAGGATATCCACATGTACCCGATGCCGGTGAAACAATTGGTACGTGATTCGGCTGCGCCAACCAGCATTCGCGATTACATTGCCAATATGGTGTATGTGGGCGTGCTGGCGAACATCATCGGCATCGACATGGAGCATATTCACAAGGCGCTGGATTTTCATTTCAAAGGGAAGGCAAAACCGATAGAGCTGAACTGGAGCATGGTGAAAAATGCATATGATTGGGCAGCAGCCAACCTGAAGAAAAGTGACGCATACCTGGTGAAACCTTCGGGCCAGACCGACGGATACATCATGACAGATGGCAATACTGCTGCTGCGATGGGTGCACTATATGGCGGATTGCAATTTGCAGCCTGGTACCCAATCACCCCGGCAACCTCGCTGGCGGAGACCCTGAACGAATACATCCCGGTTTTCCGGAAAGACCCGCAGACCGGAAAGAATACTTGCGCCGTGCTCCAGGCGGAAGATGAGCTGGCAGCCATTGGGATGGTGGTGGGGGCAGGCTGGTCGGGGCTGAGGGCGATGACCTCTACATCGGGGCCGGGATTGAGCCTGATGGTGGAATACATGGGACTGGCATATTTGGCCGAGGTGCCGGTAGTTTTATGGGATGTGCAGCGTATCGGGCCATCCACAGGACTGCCCACGCGGACCTCGCAGGGTGACCTTACGCTGGCGTACCACATGGGACATGGGGACGTGAAGCATGTGATCCTGTTCCCTGGGTCAGTGACCGAGTGCTTCGAGATGGGCTGGAAGGCTTTTGATATCGCTGAGCGGCTGCAAACCCCGGTGATCGTGCTATCGGACCTGGATTTTGGGATGAACCAGTGGATGACCAAACCCTTCGAGTATCCTGACAGGCCAATGGACCGGGGAAAGATCTTATGGGAAGACGACCTGCAGAAGATGGGGGACCGGTGGGGGCGCTACCATGACGTGGATGGCGATGGCATTCCATACCGCACGCTTCCGGGGAACAGGCTGCCCAACGCAGCTTATTTTGCGAGAGGCACCGGGCACGATGATTATGGCGCATACAGTGAGGAACCTGAAGTGTGGGAGGCCAACCTGCTCAGAATTAAGCGTAAGCTAGAAAGCAATTTGGCTCTGCTACCCGAACCTGTCATCAAGCAGGAGCAGGGCGCAGACATCAGCCTCATCTCCTTTGGCTCCACGCAAGATGCCGTAGATGAGGCCTTATATGTCCTGTCGAACAAAGGCTACAAGGTCAACCACCTGCGAATGCGCTCATTACCGGTATCCGATAATGTGAAGCAATTCGTGCGGGGGCATAAGCGCAATTACGTGGTGGAGCTCAACCGGGATGGCCAGCTCCACCAAATCCTGCAGCTTGAAATCCCCGACAGCAACTTGCGATTAATCTCGCTTTCTCACCAGGATGGGCTACCACTGACCGCCAGGTGGGTAGTGGAACAGCTGTTGGCGAAAGAGGAACAACAACATGACTGACCAGACAACACAAACCAGCCGCGCACAGGTGAACCTGGTGGGGCTGACTAAAAATGATTACCGAGGTAATCCCAGCTCATTATGCCAGGGCTGTGGGCACAACTCGATCTCCAGCCAGATCATATCGGCCTGCTACGAGCTCAACATCGTTCCTGAGAAAGTGGTCAAGTTCAGCGGGATTGGCTGCAGCAGCAAGAGCCCGTATTACTTCCTGAACCGCTCGTTCGGCTTCAATGGCTTGCACGGGCGCATGCCATCCCTGGCGACCGGTGCACTGTTCGGTGATATTACCCTCAAGGGCATCGGGGTGAGCGGTGATGGTGATACGGCGAGCATCGGGATGGGCCAGTTCAAGCATATCATCCGACGCAACGTGCCCATGGTGTACATCGTGGAGAATAACGGTGTGTATGGACTAACAAAAGGGCAGTTCTCGGCCACCGCGGATGAGGGATTGGAGCTGAAGAAGCAGGGTACCAACCCCTACTTGCCGGTGGATATCGCCTGGGAGGCGCTGGTGGGGCATGCTACCTTCGTGGCGCGCTCGTTCGCCGGCGATCCGAAACAGGTGCGTGAATTGCTGAAAGCCGCCATCAGCCACAATGGGATTGCCATGCTGGACATCATCAGCCCGTGCGTGACCTTCAATAACCAGGATAATACCGTGCACTCGTATTCATGGGGCAAGGAGCACGAGGTAGCGCTGCACGACCTGTCGTTCGTGCCGCGCGCGGAAGAGATCATGGTGGATTATGAAGACGGGCAGATTAAAGAAGTGACCATGCACGATGGCTCTATGGTGCTGCTGAAGAAGCTGGAGCGGGATTATGACCCGACCAACCGGACAGAGGCGATGAGGGTGCTGGAGGAATCCAACCGGGAGTGCTGCCTGATCACCGGGTTGATCTACATCGACGAGAGCCAGCCAACCCTGTTCGACCATTATGATTTACCCGCTGAACCTTTGAACCGGTTGACCGAGGAGCGATTGCGCCCGCCACGTGAGACGATGGACAAGCTGAACGCGATGATGTTTTGAGGCAAAAGTAACCAGGCAATTGGTCGATCGGTAACCAGGATTTCAATCGTGCAGACCTCACAAGGTTCGAAACCTTGTGAGGTCTTTCATGTACCCAGTACCTGACTTGCTCAATTTTGCCATTATTGATATATTAATGGAGAAAAAACCGAGCTTTTGGGACACTAATTTGAGCAAGTGTATTATTAGCCAATCCAAATTTCTCAATCAGCGCAGAAATCAGCCAAAAATACGGGGAAATCAGGAATTGTTTATCCTTCGACAACAGCTGGATCATGTTAACGGAAGGATTGAAACAACACAACGGCACCAGGCAAAGCGGGATAGTTGCGCTATATCACTGTGATCCGACAGATGCGACCTGCCTGGATGGCCAAATGAACCATCCATTGGCAGGATGGCAGATTTACGAGCCTCCCTGCCCAGGAGAATTGTCGGTGGGGGCGAGTTCTTTGCCTGGCAAACGAAGCATTATGGGCACTTGCGCAAATTATTTTGATGTTGCCCGCAGGACTTTCACGCACAAGGAATAAAAACGCGAGGAGCAGGTATAAATTAATATTCACCTGTGACCGGTGATAATGAAAGTTAATTTGTTATCGACCCAGGAAGTTTTGGGTCCAGTACCAGAAGATGCCGGCGGCAGGTTTGCCATGGATGGAAGTGGACTTGTCCTGGAGGACGGCGGGGGGATAATAACCCATAGATATATAACCCGAAATCCAGGAGCGCTCGTTGATGGCAAAGAGCACCGCATCATAGGCGTTAGCCTGCTCACCCAGGCTGAGGGTTAGCTCGTGGATATCGGCATGGGAGGGGGAAAGCAAACTATAGTCGAGGCAGCCGCCACCCTGGATGGCGATGCAGCCGGTGGCGCCCCAATCGATAGAGGGGTAGTTAATGAGCAGCACAATGGGCTTACCGATTTGCTGCTGGAAAGGCAGGATTTGCTGGTCGAGGATAGAGCCTGCCTGGACCTGCATCTCCTCGAGGCTGGCACCTGGCTGGCTGGAGAGAGGGGCTGACCACAGGATGTACACTTTATCGAAGGCATCCAGGAAAGCAGGAGGCTGCGCCAGGCCATAAGGATAGGATAACACCCATGACAACTCACCTGAATAACGCGCCCGAACCTGGCTGATCAGATCACGCCAACGTGCTTCGGCATCTTGGGGCACGTTGCTGGGAGAGCCATCGGCCAGGACGCCATTAGGAAGGGCAGGATCCAGCCAGTGTCCCCCCAGGATAAGCGGTTCGGCATTGTAGGAGGCGAGCGTGGCATGGTGGAGGACGAAATTGGAATAGCGCTCGAAGAAGGAAACCCACCAGGGAAAATCGCGCCGGGCAGATTGCCACCATTGGTCGGCAGGGACGGGGAAATTGGGGATGGGATAGAGCCCGATGGTAAGCTGGGTGCGGGGCGTGTTCTTGACCAGGTCGACCAGCTCTGGCCAGGGCATATCTTGAGAGGGCAAGGGCTCGAGGACGGGCAGCGAACTATCAGTGAAGGTCCATGTTGGGCTAAGGATCAGGCGGTTAACTCCCAGGCTGCGGGCTTCATCGACTGCTGCCGGAAGCAGAGAGCCCCAGGAGGGGTGGTATGACGGTTGGAAGGCCAGGCCGGCAATAAATCCAGCCTGGCGTGGAGTGATCTGGACATCCTGGATCCCTGGGGGTTGGGAAGGCCCATTATACCAGGCCCATTCGGCGATCATGTCCTGTACAATACGGGGGTGACTGGTGGGATCAATCAAACGACCGGTGGGATCGATGCCAATCGTTTCAGCATCATCTGCAGTGCCACATTGCTCCTGCCGGCAATACCTGTAATGAAGGGAGGCCAGGCTGTTGAAAGGCCCCGTCAGGTCGAAGCGCCAAACCTTAGCATTGACTGAATTGATGGCCGGCCACATGGGCAGCGGTTCCAGCCAACCAAAGCCGGGATTAAACTGGATGGAGATATGCTCTTGCTCAGGTGTATTGGCCGGTACACTGACTTCGAAGCGAATGGGCTGGGTGCCTGGTAATAGCCAGGTATCAACCACGTCATTTTCTACCAGGCCATCAGCGGGGATGATCAGCTGGCGCAGGCGAAATTCGCCCTGGGAATCCAGCTCTGATGACCACAAGCCATCGCCGAGGGTGTATTTGTACTCCAGGTAAGTTCCCGCAGGCAGGGTGAGGGTGAGCATGTATCGCCCGTCACTCACCTTACCCAGGGCAGGCATGCGGGAAGCCAGTGTGCTCACCCCTCCCAATAGATCGGCAAAGGTATTGCCCAGCTGGTAGAGGTTGCCTGCCAGGCGGATTGGGGCATCGGTAGGGGTGTCGGCAGGAACCTTGACGGTGAAGATGACGGTTACCAGACTGGCGGGGGTTAAGTGCACGATGACCGGGGTGGTCGAATTGGCGGCGACGATTGCACCTTGCTGGTAAATGCTATATGAACCATCCAGGGTATAGAACACCAGGTTATGATTGCCGGGCGGCAACCCTTCCAGCAGGAAGGTGCCATCCGCCTGGGTGTAAGCCTGCTCGCCGCCGGCAGTGACCAGCAGGTTGGGGATAGGCTGCCCGGAGTCCTTATCCAGCACGGTACCCATAATGCGCCCACGCTCACCCTGGTAATGGGTATCGGTCCATTGGGTGACGATGTCCTGGACAGTGGCAGGCCCTTCGACGCGGAAAATGCGGTAACGGATGGGGCGGTCGTCGTACAGATGCTCATTCACGCTGGCGGAGCCCTGGCGGGTGTAGCGATATTTGATAACCTTGCCGATGGTGAAGGGCAAGGTGACCGAATAGCTTTGGGAATTATCTGCGTGCATGATGTATTGCTGGGCATTGAAGGCCAGACCGGTCACTTCATCAAGCAGCACCAGGTAAATGGAATCACCAGCAGGCAGGGGTTGGGTAAGGCTTGCCGTAAAGGTGATCAGCGTTTGCTGGTATGGGCTGGAGGGTGTTGCGTGCAGGCTGTTCAAGGCGGGAGATTGTAATTCTGGGAAATTACAGCCGGTCAAAAAGGTGATAATGACTAAGGTTGATAAGATGGCAGTGACGGTTTTATTGGAGGACGCAGGCATAGACCGAAATATCCCAAAAAATTATGAATTGCAGATCGAGTGATTTTCCTAAAACGCAGGACGTATGCTGAATTTTATCATCAAAAGAAATGCTGCGGGCGGGGAATGGTACCCCGCCCGATGAGATGATTAATATTTATGCTTATCAGGCTGGCTTGAAGTAGCGGATATCCAAAATCGAACCAACCC
>CAYLPS010000095.1:0-13138 GCA_964385625.1 uncultured Anaerolineaceae bacterium
GCATGAAAGATGCAAGTATTTGGGAGGTTTTGGTCTAGTCCATGAATTACCCGCCCGGTTGGGTATTTGCCCGGATAACCCTCTGAAGCCAATACAACACAGGCCGCGGTTACGTCTCTCCAGCGAATTTCAGCTTCTCCCAACCGCCCATCCACACAGGCGTCTACAACCTCTACCAGGTCACTTTCAAGTAGGGGCAGGATAACCTGGGTTTCAGGGTCACCGAAGCGACAGTTGAACTCCAGCACGCGCGCCCCCCAGGGGGTTAAGATTAATCCAGCGTAAAGCACACCAATAAAAGGAAAACCATCTAGGCGCAACCCATCCACCGCCGGTTGCATAATCGTGCGCACCAGGGTTGTGACCATTTCAGGAGGGCAAACCAAAACTGGAGCAAAGGCGCCCATCCCACCGGTGTTCGGACCCTGATCATCATCCAACAGGCGCTTGTGATCTTGTGCAGGTGGCATCGGGCGTATGGTGTGACCATCGGTGAACGCCAGCAGTGATACTTCCTCGCCGTACAGCCGTTCTTCAATGATTACCTGCCTACCGGCTGCTCCGAATTCCCCCTTCTCCAGGATTGATTCCAACCTGGTTTTTGCCTCCTCCCGCGTCTCTGGTAAGATGACACCCTTCCCGGCTGCCAGCCCCGAAGCTTTGATGACCACGGGGTAATCCACATCACGCAGATATGCAATCGCTAAATCTAATTGCGAAAAAGTGGCATAACGGGCAGTGGGTATGCCATTGCGCTGCATAAAAGCCTTCGCAAATGCTTTGGATACTTCAATCTGTGCTGCCGCCCGGGATGGGCCGAAAACTCGCACGCCTGCAGCCTGCATGGTATCCGCCAATCCATTCGCCAGCGGCGCCTCGGGGCCAACAAGCACCAGGTCAACCGCTTTCGAAACGGCAAATTGAACCAGCTGAGCGTTATCTTCAGCTGAAATGGGAACATTCTCTCCCACTTCAGATGTGCCTGCATTGCCAGGAGCAATCCACAAATGTGAAAGGTGTGGGGATTGAGCCAGTTTCCATGCCAGGGCATGCTCGCGCCCACCCGATCCAACCAGAAGCACTTTACGCAGCTTGCTCTTCTCAATCCCTGACACTGCCTTCATGTCACGCTCCATCCCTTTTCAAACCCCGTTTTGGTGCTATGAGCATCCACCGTGAGCGGATAATTTCCGCTAAAACAGGCGTCACAGTAGCCATCACTGCGACCGATGGCAGCCATCATGCCATCCAGTGAAAGATAATGCAGGGAATCACACCCAATATGTTGTTGAATCTCTTCTACCGGCATGCGATGCGCAATCAGCTCATCATATGTACCCATATCCACCCCCATATAGCAGGGATGTGCGATAGGTGGACAAGTGATGCGCAAGTGGATTTGGCATGCTCCAGCCTGGCGCAAAAGTCGTAACAGAGGCCCCGCGGTGTTACCGCGCACAATGCTATCATCGATGACCACTAGATTTTTGTCGCGCACATTTTCTTCAATGGCATTGAACTTGAGCGCCACACCTTGTTGGCGCAGCGAATCGGTTGGCTCAATGAATGTACGCCCAATATAACGATTTTTAATAAAGCCGTCATTATATGGAATGCCCGAAGCGCGTGCGTAACCGATCGCTGCAGGGATCGAAGAATCAGGAACCGGGATAACCACATCTGCTTCTACGGGCGCTTCAACGGCAAGCTGCTCTCCCAGGTGCTGGCGCACCTGATGCACGCTGAGACCGTCCCAAAAACTGTCCGGTCGGGAGAAATAGATGTTCTCAAACACGCAGCGTGCCAAATTTGGAGCGGGCGGCAACGCCTGCCAGACCCTCAGGGCGTGGTTACTTAATGCGATCACCTCACCCGGATTCACCTCACGAATGGCTATACAACCCACAGTGCGCAATGCGCCTGACTCGGATGCAACCACATGCCCTCCACTGGGTAGCATGCCAATGCTCAGCGGCCGAAAACCCCACGGATCGCGCACGGCAAACACACACTGCCGTGTAAGCACTACCATAGAATACGCTCCATACCACTTGGGCATGGTGTTGCGGATGCGCTCAATCATTCCCTCGCCCTCTGCACCTGCGAGCATCATGATCATAACCTCAGAGTCGGAGGACGAGTACAACCCAACCCCCTTGTGTAATAAATCCCTGCGCAGCTCGGCTGCATTGATCAGGTTGCCATTATGGGCAATTACCAGTGGCCCATGTTGGGTCTCAATCATGAATGGCTGAGCGTTATTGCTGGCAGATGAACCAGTCGTAGAATAGCGGGTATGGCCGATGGCGTAATGTCCTTTGAGCGGGGCCAGGTTCTGGGCATTAAAAATCTGCGCAATCAACCCGGTATTTTTGTGTAAACGAACCAGCTCGCCATCCGAAACGGCAATCCCAGCTGCTTCTTGCCCGCGGTGTTGCAGCGCATAAAGACCATAGAAAGCCATGCTGGCTACATCTTCGTTTGGTGCATAGACACCAACGACACCACACTCCTCGTGTGGGTGGTCATCAACTTGTGCACCCTGGATATCTGGCATAAAGACCGGTCCGGTATATTTATTATGTCTAAATTGAGTATCAGAGAATCATACTTTTTCGGTATAGATTACCTGATCATCGCCCAGTATCTTCACAACCTGTTCTTTCTGGAGAGCAATCACCTGCGTCCGCACAGCTGCATCACAACATCCAAGGATCTTGGCCGCCAGTAAGGCAGCATTATCGGGTTCCAGCACTACAGCCGGTGCGATCCCCGAAGGCATGCGCAGGGATGAAAAAATATCCACACTGTTTAATAACTCACTGGGTGGCGGACATGCGACGACTGGAGCACTCACAGCTCCATCGACGAAACCTGATAGGGCATTGCTGCGTCCTGCCACCGTGATATACACCTTCGGGCGTTGGTCAGCCTCATACTTGCCGAGTAAATTTAAAATATGTTCAGGCGTCTTATGGGCCGATCCCACATGCATCTCAACCTCAAGCCCATACTTGCTTAACGCAACCAGAATTTTTCGGCAGTGCGTTTCATCAGCCTTTGATCCCATCAGGATAACGACCAGAGGTGCTGTGTTCATCTTAATTGACTCCACCTTGTCCTTTGACTATAAAATTCCTGCTTTCTGCAGGTTTTCAATCAAACGCGGTTCAATCGGATAACTACCTGGCTGGAAGGATAGGCCAGTCAGCATCTCGTAAATCGCGATGTAGCGCTGGCTGGCACCAACCCACAATTCAGCTGGCATGATGGGTGGATCACCATCACCGCGGTAACCTTTCTCGGCGTATGCCAGGCGCACGAATTCCTTATCAAAGTTCTCGGGTTCCTCACCTGCTTCAAAGAGCTCATCGTAAGTCTCCGCATTCCAAAAACGTGAAGAATCAGGGGTATGCACCTCATCGATAAGCAAGATATGACCGTCAGGTGCGCGACCAAGCTCATACTTTGTATCCACCAGGATTAACCCGGCTCCTAACGAAGCTTCCTGGCCACGCTTAAAGATTTCCATTGAAGCAACCTGGACTTGTTCCCAGGTGTCTGCATCCACATAACCTCGCTCGACGACCTCGGAACAGGTGAGACGTTCATCGTGCCCGGTTAAGCCACCTTTCGTGGTTGGGGTGATGATCGGTTCAGGCAGCCTTTGGTTTTTGCGCAATCCATCCATAAAGTGATGACCATAGATATCGCGCTCACCCAACGAGTATCGGTACCACAGGGCAGTGGTAGTTACACCGCTGATGTACCCACGCACGATGACCTCCACCGGGAATGGCTTAACCTTTATCGCCAGCGTGGCGTTCGGGTCTGGTAAAGCAAGCACATGGTTGGGAATGATATCAGCGGTGCGCTCAAACCACCACGCGGCAAGCTGGTTAAGCACCTGTCCCTTATATGGAACGCACGCCAGGATGCGATCGAAGGCGGATAAGCGGTCGGTGGTCACCAACAGGCGCCCCTGAGCCAGGTCATAGCTATCGCGCACTTTGCCCGTCACCTTATTCGGCAGGGGTAATTCAGAACCACTGAAGGCCACGGGAAGCAATTCGTAGAGCTTCTCAATATCCAGCATTCCACCTCCGCGATTCATGCGACATATCGCACACCGTTCATAAAAAGGGGTAGCCCTGATCTACCCATTTCTCCACGCCCCCAACGTGGGTGTTGAAAGTCAAAAATATGGTTTTCCGGATGCGGCATTAATCCCAGCACATTCCCTTGCAGGTTGCATACACCAGCAATATCACTATAGGATCCATTCGGGTTCTCTGGGTAATGCCCGCCCGCTGGGGTGCCATCCGCGTAGGTATATAGCAAGGCGACCTGATCACTATCCTGTAGCCCAAGGACAATGGATTTCGAGCGATCAGATCCACCGGATGGGATGAATCGCCCTTCTCCGTGTGCTACCGGGCAGTATATTAGCTCAGACAGGTCGTGTGTCCAAATACAGGTACGCGAGACAGGTTTTATTGTGACCCATCGACACTCAAAGTGACCGGAAGCGTTGAAGGTAAGTGTGGCTTGCATTGTATCTCTGAGCTTGTAAGTCTTGCCGGCATTTAGTGCAGATTGCCCGCCGGGCAAGATTCCCGATTTAACCAAGGCCTGGAAGCCGTTGCAAATTCCAATGACTGGTTTGCCACTTTCCACAAAAGTGCGCACTTCTTCAGCAAAATAGACCATCAAGTCGAGTGCTAGCAACCGGCCTGCACTGAGTGCGTCAGCATAAGAAAACCCTCCTGGCAGGATGAGCAGCTGGTAGTCTATCCAGCGGCGCTCCTTATGACGCAATTGGTTCAGGTGAACGACTTCGGCTTTTGCACCAGCGAGCTCCAATGCTTGGGCCGCATCCAGGTCGCGATTGGTCCCTGTAGCATGCAGGATGAGTGCTTTGGGTTTCATCACGGGCATGTTCCCCAGGCTGCCAACAAGTCGGATACAGGTAATGAAATCGTACTCGGATGCCCATGGGTAGAGATTTCCATCCGTCTCTCGGAACTGACGGTCCCGATGCGCTGCAAGGGTAAACCAGCGAGTATGTCTTCAAATCTGGCATAAGAGCTGGGACGCACTTCCACCAACAAACAGCCATTCGTCTCGCCGAACAAAGCACGCTCAATGTCTTCTGCATTTACCGTGATCGTCAGTCCCAATCGCCCTCCAATGCACATCTCCGCTGCGGCGACCGCCAACCCGCCTTCGCTCAGGTCATGGCAGGCACGCACCAAGCCCTCCTGCATCGCCTGGTGAAGTGCCCGGTACGATTCCAGAGCCTTTACCGATAGGCTTGGAACAATCTCATCGCGAGCTACACAGATGGGATTGTGATCTCCTACGAGGTATAACGCATTCCCGGGTTCCTTCAAGTCCATCGTCACTGCCCGCCTCACATCCTCGATGATGCCGATGGCAGAAATGAGCAGGGTGGGTGGAATGGCATGGCGTTGTCCATCAGAACCCTTGTACTCGTTGTTAAGTGAGTCCTTTCCTGAAATGAATGGCGTTCGGTAGTGCAGGGCTGCATCATGGCAGCCACGCACTGCCTCCACCAATGACCCCAGCGTTTCAGGTCGCTTTGGGTCCCCCCAGCAGAAGTTATCCAGCAACGCTATCCGCTCGGGGTCAGCCCCAACCGCGACTGCATTGCGTACGGCTTCATCCACTACACTGATTGCCATGCGATAGGCATCCAGTTTGCCATATCCTGGATTGATCCCATTGGCAAGCACGATTCCCCGCCAACCCCCTGCAACGATTGGCTTGAGCACGCATCCATCCGAAGGACCATCATTCAACCAGCCTGTCAGTGGTTTTACCACTGTACCACCCTGCACCTCGTGGTCATAAATGCGGATCACGTCCGCCTTTGAGGCGATGTTGGGCTGGCTTAAGAGCCCAAGTAATATCTCACTGGCAGTACCATGGGAGAATCTCTGCCCTGCTGAAGGTTCCATCTGCTTTTTGACGGAGCCTGGTAATTTTGCCTTTAACTTTCGCTGAGGAATGCCTTCATGTAAAAAATCATTCGCCAGGTTCAGCACCACGTGTTCACCATTATGCACCACCAGGCGTCCGGTATTGTTAAACGCCCCAATATCAGTCAATTGGACATTAAAAGTATCACACAAGGCTTGAACCTGAGGCACCCGATCCACAGGTACTGCCAGCACCTGGCGTTCCTGCGCTTCTGAAAGCCAGATTTCCCATGGAGCTAGCCCTGCATATTTAAGCCTGACGAGACGCAAATCCACCTCAGCACCCGTGTGGCGAGCCATTTCACCCACCGCAGATGAAAGCCCACCTGCTCCACAATCTGTATTGGCATGGTACAGCCTGAGGTCGCGCGCCCGCGTGATCACCTCGATCAAGCCTTTCTCGGTGATAGGGTCACCAATTTGCACTGAAGCACCGGAGACGACGCCTGTCTGGGCGTCCATCGTCATCGAAGAAAAGGTAGCTCCGCGCAACCCATCCCTGCCGGTACCTCCCCCCAAGACAATCACCCGGTCACCGGGAACCGGCTGGCGCGGGTGGCTGTTCTTTGGAGCGATACCCACACACCCACAAAAGACCAGCGGGTTGGCAATATAGCCTGGGTCATAAAGGATGGCACCATTCACAGTGGGTATCCCTATCTTGTTGCCGTAATCTTGCACGCCGGCCACCACGCCAGATTGGATCCGGCGGGGGTGCAGCACTCCCTCAGGCAGCTCGTGGATGGGGTAATCCTGCGGACCAAAGCACAACACATCCGTGGCTGCGATAGGCTTGGCGGATACACCCAGGATATCTCGGATCACACCGCCGATGCCTGTATTCGCTCCGCCGAATGGCTCGATGGCAGAAGGATGGTTATGGGTTTCCACCTTGAATGAGACCTCGAATTGGTCATCAAAGTCGATGATCCCTGCGTTATCCACAAAAGCTGAACGTACCCACGGAGCCGCGATCTCTTCGGTGGCATCCCTGATATAAGTGCGCAGCATATTATCGATTTCCGTCGTCCGCTCATCCCCATCATACCCTTCAAGCACTTCGATATGCGCTTTGAACGTCTTGTGTACGCAATGTTCGCTCCAGGTCTGGGCAATGGTTTCCAATTCGATGTCAGTCGGATCGCGCTTATCTGCCCGGAAATATTCTCTTATCGCCATCATCTCAGGCAGATCAAGGGCAGCCCGGCGTTGGGCAGAGAGAAAAAGCAGCCCTTCGTCGTCAAGCTCTCTTATCGGTAGGAGTTCCACATGCCCAGAAGACTCGGCCGGATGAGGAAATACCACTTCCAGCTCGCCTAATGCATAGCGTTGGATGGTTGGATTTGCCAGCAGGCGGTGCGAGAGCAGGTGCAAGTCAGTTCCTGTCAGCCCTTCACCACTGATCACGAAATGCATTCCGGTGGAAGCTTGTTCCACCCCCTGGATGCCCAACACCTTGCAGGCCCGCACTATCTGGGCAGCCACAGGGTCAGTGACTCCTGGGCGCAGGGCAACCTCAACGATCCAATTTCGCATTCCGCTGGATTGGGTAATATTACCGGAGGTTAGTTTGCTCCACTGAGCCACCTGTGATATAGGATCGCTTAACAGTTCCATCGCCAGGCGCTTGAGATCTAGCTTGCTGACCTGGCCTTCGATAAAATAGAGGTCGCTGCACTCCAGGTTGGTAACAGATGTCAGCCCCAAGGCATGTGCATCATGCAGCAAATCAGCTGAGCGAGGGTCACCTGCCAGTTTCGCTCGAATGGTAAAGCGATAGGTATTCAGTTCGTCTGGGGGTGAGGGTGCCGTGATCAACTTGAGGATTTTATCATATCACAACAATATTTGACTAGACAACATTGTCTGACAATCTACCATCTGATCCTATCCGGACACGCTTACCTTTTTTTACGATTATTCCTACCAAAGGTTGTATGTGATCTGCATAGAGGGTAACTCAACCGGCAATAGCGCATGATTGCGCCCGAATTTTGTTATTATTCTAAATATCAACTTCATACCCCCATATTTAGGCATATTGAATAAGAATCCCCCTTGGTTGGGGGGATCTATTGTACCAGGTGGGGTCACCGTCACTTGCCTTTAGGCAGTTCCGGAGGACTCGCATCCGCTTTGTCATCAGTCCAATGGATAAAACTATAGGTGACGATCGAAAAATCGCGGTTAATTACATCAATTATTGGCATTTACAGCAAGGAAACCATCGTAAGTAAAGATGCACACGCATAAGGCGAAGTTTTGGGGCACTGACTGCACATACAGCGATTGAATAATCAAATCTATAACATATAAACAATATCCGTTAAATTATCGTCTTTGTATTGACGAGAAATTGTAGTATTATTATCTTTTAGGGGTACTATAAGTATAGGATAAGGTGGTCTATATATATTATTGCCTCCTGATTGATGTTGGTCTGATTGCTACCTTATCTATCTGATTCATCGCACAAGAAGGGGTTTTTACAATGTATAAGCAAGTAGGCAATTTACCTGGCTTTCTCGCACATTTTGGAAACAACCCACTGGTAGGCCGGACGTATGAGATGAATGAGGCATACACAATATGGCAGCGCGCTGTATCCGGTGAAGGTCACATCTTAATGATCTACGGTGAGCCAGGTGTGGGAAAAACCAGCTTCATACATAATCTGGCATCAGTAGCCGAGCATGATGGAGCTCTCGTAATTAAAAGCGAATGCTACGCTCAAGGCAGCGCACCTTATTTACCCATCAAGCACATAATCAATGATGGGTTCGAGGCAAACGCCTATGCCAATCTTGGCTTATCTAATGAAATCCTGAGTGATTTGCTGGTGATTGTTCCCTCTTTAAGCACCTACTTCCCTGAATTGCTTCCGACCCAAAACCCCGACCCTCGATCAGTACAGCAGCGAATCTTCGAAAGTTTTACGTCCTTTTGTTCAGCCTTGAGCAACGAAAAGCCATTGTTGTTATTCGTTGATGATGTTCATTGGGCAGATAGTGATACGTTATATCTATTACTAAATTTGGCACGTCAAGCACATAAGCTGCCCTTGATGATTGCGATGATATATAATGACGCAGAACTGGATGCAGCTACTTCATTATCGAATGTACTACTTGATTTAAACCGCGAACGTCTGGCGTTTCAGTTAAAGTTGGAACGTCTAGGTCAAAGAGAAACGCACGATTTGCTAGCAGCTATTTTCGGTGAGGCGATCACGCCAGAGTTTCTAGATGGCATTTATCGCCATACAGATGGCAATCCATTTTTTGTAGAAGAAATCTGCAAAGCCCTGATTGAAGAAGGTCAGCTCTCCTTCCGAGATGGAGATTGGCATTTCCCAGAAATTACTAAAATAATTATCCCAAGGACAATACGTACGGCCATAAAGGCGCGCGTGGATAAATTGCCTAAATCCGCTCAAGAAACACTGAACATGGCTGCGATCCTTGGATACGAGTTTGATTTCGAGACACTCAAGCGCGCCAGCAGCTTCGACGATGAAACCCTTATTACCGCACTCGAGAGCGCTGTGCACGCCCAGCTGATTGCTGAGATCCAATCAAGCCAGGCTAAAGCCCTACGGTTTGGCTTTGTTCACCCGTTGATCCCATCTACTTTGCGTGAGAGTATCATTCATGTCCGGCGCCGACGGTTACACCAACGAGCTATCCAAGCTATTGCAGTCACCCATCCTGACGATTTCGAAGCCCTGGCATATCAATGTTCTCAAGCAGGAGAGGATGGACTTGCCCGTGATTACTATATACGTGCAGGTCGACGATCTCAATCGGTTGCTCCGAGTGATGCAGCCAACTATTACCAGGCTGCACTGGAGAATTGGCCAGAAGAAGAGGACCAACCAGGAAAAGCAGAAATCCTTGCGCAGCTTGGACACATTCGATATTTGATCGCTGATATTTCAGGTGCTATGAAATGTTTTGAAGACGCTCTTGCCCTGTTCGAAAAGCTACAAAATCATACTCAAAGGGGAGAAATGGAACGCATGATCGGACGGATGCACTGGGAACAAGCGAACCGAGAACTGGCTTTGAAACATTATTTCCAGGCGCTTGCTATTCAGGAACAAGGTCACGAGACACCAGAATTGGCGCGGGCAATGAGCCAGATTTCGCATATGTACACATTAGCACCAAATGACGATCTTGGGATTGGCTGGGGACAACGTGCTCTTAATTTAGCGGAGCGTCTCAGATTAGAGGATGTTGTCGTGGAATCCTTAAAAAATATCGGCACGTGCTACGCTTGTGCGGGTAACTTCGAAAAAGGGATCGAGATTATCCAGGAAAGCTTACAGCGCGCCATCGATTCCGGCTTATCGTGGTCTGCGTGCAATTCTTATTATTCCATTGGTGTCATGCGCCAGAGGCAATGCCGTTATACCGATGCGAGAGAGTCAATGCAGGACCTGCACTCAATGGCTAAAAAAGTTCACGCCAAGAACTATGTCAACCTTGCGATCTATCGCATGACCTGGATTGATTGGTTGCAGGGGAATTGGGGTTCAGTGCTCTCTAACCGTTCTTTGACGTCAGCATTCACCAGTAGTCTGTATACCACATGGGCAAAAAGGATCTTCGCCATGATCGACTTGGATCTAGGCAAGGTTGAAGATGGTCTACGTGGGCTGGAAGAGAGCCTTCCGAGTGCCCTGAGTGCATCAGACATGCAGACAACCATTTCTCATTTTGGACAACTGGTGCGGGCATATGCTGCTTCTGGACAAACTGCGAAAACACTGGAAACGATCATCCAGATACTTGACTTCGTTTCAGATATCGATCACGTTTCCGGAGAACAAATAATGCCGCTTCTCTTTGCCTGTCAGCAGGTGGCAAAAATGAACCAACCAGGCATAGAAAATATAAAGCAGCGCTGCCTTGCACATGCTCATCTACTAGCAAAACGATATGATACTGGGGAAGCAGCAGCTGCTCTGGCAGAGGCCCAAGGCTACCTGAGCCCCGCCGCGGATTCAGCCACGGCAGTGGAGAATTTTCGCCAGGCTGCCGATAAATGGGAATCAATCGGGCGTCCGTACGACCAGGCCCGTGCTTTTGTAGGGCTAGGTCACGCTCTTGTGTCACTGGGAGATACTGCCAAAGCGAGGACAGCCTGGAACCAGGCAATGCAACTCTTCGATTCCCTGGCAGATCAGCTTGATCCAGAGAACCAGGCGAGTTTCCTCGATTCACCTTTGGTACGAGATGTCCGCAAAGTACTAAAATTGTCGCCCTTGGGTAAGTATGGAAAATATGCCAAACCAGGGCCCGGTGGATTGACTGAACGCGAGATCGATGTGCTAAAGCTTGTATCACAAGGGTTAACAAATAAACAGATTGCTGAACATCTTGTCGTCAGCCCTTTGACCATCAATGCGCATGTGCGCTCGATTTTTAATAAGCTGGGTGTAACGACCCGGACTGCTGCTGTTCGCCGATCCATAGAATTAGGGCTGGTCTGATTTCAGGATTGAATTCTACATATTTAGCCATCAACTCATTTAGGTTGATGGCTTTTTTTTTACACCTCTTTTTATTTTCCACAAAAGCTATCAGCTGTAATGAGAGTAGTTAATTTTAACGATAGAGTCACAATCACTCTATTGTTTTAATGGATATGCAAAATAGTCAATTCAATCGATGCCTGATTGCGCCTATTTGGATAAGATATGGCCAATATATTTTATCTAAAAAGGAGATTTAAAATGAAAAACAAAACTGTTTTAACCACCATTTTGACCATGATCATGATATTCGTTTTTGCATATCCTGCTTTGGCCCAAGATGGCACAAATGAAGCCTATGGTAGTGTTGATCCTGTGAACAACATCCAAGACGGCTCTCCACTATTTACCTATTGGGCTGCTGGACAGAAGATCATCAGACGCTCTGAACTCGGGCCATTAACCCTCCCACTCGAGGTTCCGCGACCAGCACCCTTGCCAGGACGTGATTTTAGCGCAATATACGGCATAGACGAATTGGGTATGGTCCGGGCCGTCACTGCTCAGTATCATACGATTGCAATCGCTCAAGCCGACAATTTCGATTTGGTTCCCGGACTGGATTATTGTTTCGATAATCCTGGGGTTGGCGGAATGGGCTACCACTATATCAATACTGACTTGCTCGACACAACTATCGATCCGTTGAGACCTGAGGCTTTAGTTTATGCTCCGCTACCGAACGAGAAACTTCAGCTTGCCGCTGTGGAATACATTGTTCCAGCTGAGGCATGGGATGCTGCTTACTCCCAACCACCTAAACTGTATGACCTGGTTTTTGGGCTCGAGCCAGCCCTTGGGGTTTATGAGTTGCATGTCTGGATCTGGAAAAACAATCCTTCGGGTATTTTCTTTGAGTGGAACCCGGATGTGGTGTGTAGATAATCTGACTGATATTGATGTCATTGTCTATAGAGTAGTGTCAGGTGAGATTACGCATGGTAAATTTGACATAAAAAAGGAGAGAATAATATGCCACTTTATATGGATATTCACAAGAAAGTAGATGGAGCAACCGCTGAGGCAGTTGCAGACGCTCACATGAAAGATCTCAAAGTCCAATCGAGATATGGGGTAAATTATAAAAAGTATTGGATTGAAGAGAGCAGCGGAACAATTTTCTGCCTGGTCGAGGCACCGAACAAAGAAGCTGCCGAACGAGTACACCGAGAAGCTCATGGCCTTACCGCGGATGAGATATTCGAGGTGATAGAAAACTCTTGAAGAAGATGAATATTCGCATGAAATGTGTTATGCATGGAGGTTAAAAATGCTAAGCCAATTTAATAATATCTGGGTAACTTGGAAAATGCAAAATCTCGACAATGCTCATTTTTATCAGATGGGAACCTGGTACGAACAGCAATCAACAAAATCGGGATTATTTACCCGCTTGTTGAAGATCATTCATAAGGAATTGATCATCATCAGGTGTCACCTACTTACGATGATTAAACCGATGAATGTGATGGCAGAATCGCAAAGTAGATGCGTGGAGGCATAAAGCCAGACATAATCCATAAAATCAATCCGAATTGCCTAAGTAGTCAGTCACGCTGAAATGGATGGATAGAGTTGCTTCAATTTGATGCGAGCA
>CAYLPS010000096.1:0-13084 GCA_964385625.1 uncultured Anaerolineaceae bacterium
TTGCCATTGTGATTTACTTTACCAGACTATCAAAAAATGAAAATATCATCCAATGTTATTTGTAATATAGGCGATCACCAGCTCATATGCAGCACACAGGCCGGGAATATTCTCTCCTTTATGGATGAAGAAAATATGGGATGATCGTTCCATCGACGGTACTGGCAGGCTCAAAGGAAAGCAAGCTGGCGATGGTAGGCGCATAATCAACCACCTTGACGGGGGGGATTATCATACCAGGGTGATCTACTCCGAAACCGGCGGCGATGAAGATGGTATGCATCTCTGGTAGAGTGCTGTCGTAACCATGCTGACCATAAAAATCTGCAGGCGTAAATATAAAGTCATTGCCTCGCCACGCATCAAGATGGTATCCGGGGACAGCTTGAGCAAAAACATCACCTGAGTTGGGATGGTCAAGACCCAAGGAGGCAAGCTCATCCCTGCCAAGCACACGTTGAAAGACGGGTTGGGAAGTGTCTGGATCGACCAGATCCTTGAAAATGCCGATGATTTGTTGTTGAATGGCAGGGTATTCTTCTAATGAAACAGTTCCTCCTCCTTTCTCACGACCAACCAGATTGATGTAAATATGCACTGAACCACCAGATGCGATTGCAAAAGCTTTCGTCTTGCCAAGCACCACGCTATTTTGTGTATCCAGGGTAAGCAGCCCGGCTTGTTCGAGCAACGTGTTGACATAAACAATAGAGTGAATGGGGGCCATACCATGATCACCGACCACAAGGACCGTTGTGTGGTCCATATCGAAGGCCTTTAGCATACTGGCAAGGGAATTATCCGCTACCCGAGCGGCCCGATGATAGTATTCCTGGTACTCCTGTGAAAGGGCAGGAGAATAGTGCAGCTGGCGCGGATCGGTGATTAAGAATTGGTGACCCGCCGAATCAAACGGGTCCTGCCAGGTGAACATCAAGTCAGGCTGGTAGGTGCTGTAAACCCAGGCAGCTACATCAGCCATGTATGTCGACTGGCGCTCCAGCTCGTACAAGAAATTTTCTTCCGTGATCCACCCATGCTCCAGCGCATATGAATCTCCGCCGGCGGGAAAGAAACCGAAATTCAGGTTAATGGCGTCCAACAAATCAGAGGGTGTAGCCGTATTGTGCTCAACACCTGTATGGTAAAGGGTAATCGATTCAGATGTAATTTTCTGAATAAGAAAATCTGCCCCAGCATAAGCGCGTTCGAGCAAGACCAGAGAACCCCATTGGGAGACTTTCAGGGATAGGGCAGGCTTGTTGCCTGAAGGCGAAGTATTCAAAATGACCGTATCGTAATCGTGAATTTGATTGTCGGTGGAATCGTAGACAAATATATAAATACGGCCCACATTTTGGATTGAGAAACTGCCCCCTAAAGGATTGCTGTATGAAACAGGTATGTCGTTCCAACCCTCGGCAGGAGCCAGGTCGATTTTATATTGGGATGAGTAAGCATCTTCGATCCCGTAACCGATGGTGTAATCTGCTAATTGTGTGGTGAGGGCGGGAGCTCCACCCGGGAAGAAAACCGAAGCAGTAGTCAGGCCATTCCTTGAAGCTGTGACCCAAACAGGTTCTGCATTATCCATCTGTTGCTCAAAACCCGTACGATACCAGTAGAAATCATCACCGGTAACATGGAAACTGTTAGAGGGGATGCCGGTATGAGTGGGATATGAACCTGAAGATATACTATTATGCGCTGCTGCAGTTAACGATGGATCGATTGTTTGTGCATATTCTGCCTGTATGCCTGCTGATGCCAGGGAATATAAAGTGGGCAACTCACCTGCTTGGATAAGGCTATTTATGATATCAGTTCGGGCGGCATCCAATGAGATCAGCACGACCGAGTGCCTGGCGGGTGCCGCGATTGAGGTTGCTGCGGGTGATACTACCTGTTCTGTGGCGGTACCCGTAGATCCACCAGAGCTATTGGAAGATGATGGAGGTGATTCAATGGTTAGGAGTGATGGCTGATTTTTTACAGACGAAATACACCCAACCAGCATGGACATCAAAACGAATATTGCAACGATGATTGGGAGGTTTTCTTTTTTCATTTTAACCAACATTTGTTGGGATGGATAAAATATACCACATAGGATGCCATTAATCCATCCATAACGAAAATTTTAGATTATTTTAATATTCACCAGCCCAGATAGCCATGATGGCACTTCACGGTGACTGTCATTGGCTCATAATAAGAAAAATTAAGTATTGGGCTGCCTGGGGTGCTTTCAGGAATATGATCTACCCTTGTCGCTGTTTATCGGGGTGAGTATACTATAACCAAGAAGGTGGAAAGCATGAACATCGACAAGTTGATGGAATCCCTACCAGACCTGTATACGATTGCTGATCGTGAGCTGATCATGCGCGCTTATCGCATGGCTGAAAACGCGCATAAGGGTCAGTTCCGTGCGTCAGGCGAGCCATATGTGAACCATTGTGTGGCTGTAGCTTCCATATTAGCTGATTTGCGTGTGCCGGTTGACGTGGTAATAGCTGGCTTGCTGCATGATACGGTTGAGGATACTTCTATCACTCTCGATGATATCCGAAGTGATTTCGGTGATGACGTGGCAAAATTGGTGGATGGGGTTACCAAGCTGACCCAGCTACCCAGGGTGTCGAGAGGTGACCAGCATCTCGAGGAAAAGAGCATTGAGGCAGAAGAACGCCAGATTGCGGACCGGCGTGGAGAGCCAAGCCCAGAGCACACGGCAGAACAACGCACGAAGAGCAGGCATTATGACCTGGTTTCGGAAACGCTGCGCAAGACATTCCTGGCGATGGGTGAAGACGTGAGAGTGGTGCTGATCAAGCTGGCCGACCGGTTACATAACATGCGGACGCTCGGCCACATGCCGGTGCAAAAGCGCCAGCGCATTGCCCAGGAGACATTGGATATATTTGCCCCACTGGCGAATCGCCTGGGTATCTGGCAGATGAAGTGGGAGCTTGAGGACCTGGCATTCCGTTATGTGAACCCGGAAAAATACAAGGAAATCGCCACCAACCTGGCAGAACGGCGTTTGGATCGTGAACGCGAGATGAGCGACATCATCGATCACCTCAATGAAATCATCTCACAATCGGGAGTTAAAGCTGAAATATCAGGAAGGCCGAAGCATATTTACTCGATCTATCGTAAGATGGTGCGTAAAGGGGTGCCATTCGACCAGGTACATGATATCCGGGGAGTACGTATCATTGTGCCCGATGTGCCATCAGCATACAGTGCGTTGGGGATCATCCACACCCATTGGCGACCCATTCCAGGGCAATTCGACGACTATATCGCGGTACCCAAGGATAACTTTTACCAATCACTGCACACGGCCGTGCTGTACGATGACGGGAAAACCCTTGAAATCCAGATCCGAACGCCTGAGATGCACCAAAATGCAGAGTTGGGTATTGCCGCCCACTGGAGATATAAGGAAGGTGCCCCCCGCGATGAAGCTTTTGAGAAGAAAATCTTGTGGTTCCGCTCTCTGATGGAGTGGCGGCAAGACGTGGAGGATGCCGGCGAATTTGTCGATAGTCTCAAGTCGGATGTATTTCAAGACCGGGTGTACGTTTTCACTCCCAAAGGAGATATTTACGACCTGCCAGCCGGGTCTACACCGATCGATTTTGCGTATCATGTGCACACGGATATCGGCAATCGTTGCAGGGGCGCGAAAGTCAACGGGAAATTAGTTTCCCTGGATTACGTTCTACGTACCGGTGAGCAGGTTGAGATATTAACTGCCAAGCGGGGGGGGCCAAGTAGGGATTGGTTGAACCCGAACCTGGGATTGGTAAAAACACAAAGAGCACGGGCGAAGATCCGTTATTGGTTCAAGAAACAGGCGCGCGAGCAGAATGTCAACCAGGGAAGGGATTTATTAGAGCGCGAGTTACGCCGCTTAGGAATCGGAGAGATCAATTTCGAACAGCTGGCACGCCAGTTTGATGTTAAAACTGTAGAAGATTTATTTGTCGCCATCGGTTGTGGGGATATCCCTCTCATTCGAATTGCTAACCAGCTGATGCAAAATGAGCAGGATGAAGAAGGCTTGAAGTTTGGCACACGACAGATCCCCGATACGGCAGGAGAAAGCCACGACACAATCACCGTGGTCGGGCTGAAGGGCTTGCTTACCACCATGGCACGCTGCTGCAACCCGGTACCAGGCGATGATATTATAGGTTATGTTACGCGTGGGCGCGGCGCTACCATTCACCGCAGCGATTGTCCTAATATCTTGCGGTTAAAGGAGAAGGAACGCCTGGTGCGAGTGGCATGGGGGGAGCCTAGACGCACCTATCCGGTGTCAGTGCGGGTAAAAGCTTATGACCGCGATGGTCTCGCACGAGATGTTTCGAATTTAGTAGCCAATGAGGGCATCAACATGGGCCTGGTGCAAGCCGGGGTAAACCATGATTCGAAGCTGAGCCTGGCGGTGCTTGACCTGGTATTGGAGGTAAAGGATATCGACCAATTAACCCGGGTGCTGACCCGCATCGAAGCCCTACCCAACGTGATGGAAGCCCATCGTGTGAGGCCCGGGTAATGTTTTTTACTTAGGGGAGCGTCTTCAAACCTTTTTCTTGCGAAGTACAGGTTGAAAAATTAAGATTGGGTGATATAATGTCGCCTCATATTTTTGATGGCGGCAACATGGTGAAATTCACCCTTGACAGATACTTTTCTGTTTACACTATCTGAGGTAAAATCTCTGCCGTCTGAAAAAGAGATCTTCTTATTGATCACAGGTCAGAAATTACTGGTAAGCAATAAATATCTTTCAGGAGGAATCAATGCCCCGAATACGATGCCATTACGTTGATTGTGTTTTCCTTGATGATGGGTATTGTGGCGCTGCTGCTGTAGAGATCGATCCTGACATGGGATGCATGACATATTCGCGCGCCAACGATGTGGAGACGGAAGATGAATGGGAAGAAGAGGAAGACGAAGTAGACGAAATGGATGATTGGGAAGATATGGACGTTGATGAGGATGACGACGATCTCTATCTGGACGAAGATGAATTTTAAGGCTCACATCATTTCACAATCAGTCACACATGAAAGAGCCTCCGTTTAATGGAGGCTCTTTAGATAAAAACTAACCGTGCCAATCTTTGATCATTTCGACATCTTAGCACCCATTTATGACCGATTTATCAAGCCAGCAGACCTGGACAGGTTTTGCTCCATTGCAGGTTTGCCAACCGCCGGGAGATTGTTGGATGCAGGAGGAGGAACGGGGCAAAAATCGCATCGATTGCTGAACATGGTGGATGATATCGTGATCGTCGATGCTTCCTGGGGAATGTTATCACAGGCCACCAAGAAGGATGGATTGCGGGTGGTGTGTTCACAAACCGAGCACCTGCCATTTGAGGATGGATATTTTGACCGGGTGATCATGGTGGATGTGCTTCACCACGTTTGTAACCAGCGATTAACAACCGGTGAGCTGTGGCGGGTAGTCAAACCGGGAGGGCGGATTGTCATAGAAGAGCCGGATATCAGGGCAGGTGCGGTAAAGGCCATTGCTGTCATCGAGAAATTGGCGTTTATGCGCAGCCATTTTCTAAATCCGCAGAAAATTGCTGATATATTCACCTATCCGAATGCAGTGGTCAAGGTTAAATTAGAAAATTCCATCTCGTGGATCGTGGTTGACAAGCAAATCAGCTGAATTGGCAAACCTATATGGGAGATGCCTGGCAGGGGATCAGCATATCCTGGGGAGCATCTCACCGGAGAGCATATCGACCAGCCGTGTAGTGCCCAAGGTTGTACGCAAGGTGACATGCTGGCCTGGCTCATCGGTCACCGTTCCAATGATCGAGGCATCGATGCCGAGGGGGTGGCTGTGCATTACCGCCAATAGCTCATCGGCATGGTCCTTGCCCACAATGGCAATCAACTTTCCCTCATTGGCGACGTATAGGGGATCAAAGCCCAACATCTCGCAGGCCGCTGACACCGCAGGTTTTACCGGAATGGAATCCTCGTGAATCTGGATTCCCACGTTCGATTGGATGGCGATCTCATTGAGGGTAGTGGCCAGCCCTCCGCGGGTGGGATCCCGCAAGACATGGATGTTATCGCTGACATGCAACATGGCTGAAACCAGGCTATTCAACGGGGCAACATCGCTGGATATCTGGGCATCGAAATATAATTCACCCCGGGCTGCCAATACGGCGATGCCATGGTCGCCGATTGTGCCGGATAGAAGAACGACATCCCCGGGTTGCGCATTGCTTCCGCGGATATTGACCATTTTGGGGATGATGCCAATACCGGTAGTATTAATATACAAGCCATCAGCCTTGCCCCTTTGGACAACTTTTGTGTCGCCGGCGATGACTTTAACTTGCGCTTCATGCGCAGCAGATTGCATGGATGCGATCACCCTGCCTAACAAATCAAAATCCAAGCCTTCTTCCAGGACAAAGCCTGCAGTGAGATACATGGGTTCGGCACCCATCATGGCGACATCATTTACCGTTCCACAAACCGCCAAGCGGCCAATATCACCACCGGGGAAGAACAGCGGCATGACCACATGTGAGTCGGTGCTGACTGCCAGCCGCAAAGCGTGTGGATCGTCACCCGATGGCAGGCTTACTACACCTGCATCATCTCCTGCCCTCAGGATGGGATTATCGAGGGGAGGTAGGAAAAGCTTCGAAATGAGCTCGTACGACATACGCCCGCCGCTTCCATGGCCAAGCACAACCTGGCGGTTGTGAAGCAGCGGAACCGGGCAAACCAATCCTTCGATATTAGGCATGGGATCTGTCATTGTGGCCTTCCATAGCGATAGTAAGCCGCACAGGCACCTTCAGATGAGACCATCGTAGCCCCGAGAGGATGCTCGGGAGTGCACTGGGATCCAAAAGCCGGGCAATTATAGGGTTTCTTCAAACCTTGCAGTATCTGCCCGGCGATACAAAGGGGTGATTCCTTCGGTTTTATCGCTTGAACTTGAAAACGTTCGGAAGCATCAAAATCCTTATAGTCAGAATTGAGCTTCCAGCCGCTGGCGGGGATATTTCCTATGCCGCGCCAGGTCTGATCGCATTCTTCAAAGACCTGGCTGATCAATTTTTGGGCCGGCTGGTTGCCTTCAAAGCTCACCACCCTGGCATAGGCATTTTCTACATCATATCTGCCCTTTTCCAATTGCTTGACAGTATACAGGATTCCCTGAGCGATATCGACAGGTTCAAATCCTGTGACCACGATGGGCACTTTATATTTTTGCGCAATAGGCGCATATTCCCAATAGCCCATCACTGCGCACACATGGCCGGCGGCCAGAAATCCTCTCACACGGTTGCTGGCTGAACCTAATATGACATGCATGGCTGACGGGACCCTGACATGCGATACCAGCAGGCTGTAGTTTTTCAAGCCAAGCTTTTTTGCCTGAAATACGCTCATAGCATTGGCTGGAGCGGTGGTTTCAAACCCAATGGCGAAAAATACCACCTGTTTATCAGGATTTTCCTGGGCAATCTTGAGGGCATCCAATGATGAATACACCACGCGCACATCGGCACCAGAAGCCCGCATTGAGAATAGATCACGGTCTGAACCGGGCACACGCAGCATATCACCATAGGAGGTAAAGATCACCCCCGGTTGGGCGGCGATAGCAAGAGCTTTATCGATCATTTCCAGTGAGGTGACACACACCGGGCACCCAGGGCCATGCACGAGCTCGATGCCGGTTGGTAACAATTGATCCAAGCCATACCTCATGATGGAATGGGTCTGCCCGCCACAGATTTCCATGATCACCCATGGTCGATGAACTATGCGCGCAATCTCGTCCATCACCGTATGGACGCGGGTAGAATCACGATATTCGGCGATATATTTCATGTTTCAGTATCCTGCCTGGAAATCTCATCCAGAAGAGCCAGGGTTTCCATGGCTTCCTGCTCATCAATCAGATTCAAGGCAAAGCCCACATGGATGATGGTATAGTCGCCAACCTTGGCTTCGGGCACATAGGTGAGGCAGGCCTCCCGTATTACCCCACAGAAGTCAATCTTGCCCATTAAAAGGCCTTTCGCCTCATATATCTCTATGATTTTACCTGGAACAGCCAAACACATAATACCTCCAATAAACCTACGACGACGCCCTGATCCGGTGCATGGCAACTGCCAACTGCCCCAGGGCCAGACCGCCATCATTGGTGGGAACCTGGTGATGAATGAACACATTAAAATGCTGTTGTGCTAATAATTCCTGAGTAATGTGCAATAATGTCACATTTTGCCACACCCCACCGCTTAGCACGACCTGGGTCACGCCGTAGTCATCTCGTGCCCGTATACACACCTCATAAACCATCCTGGCGATGGTGTGATGGAAACGAGCGGAGATCATGGAAACCGGAAAACCTCGGTTTACATCCTCCAGTAGCTCCTGGAGCAACGGTGTGGGATCGATCTGTAAGCTCTTTCCATTTTGATCGCTAATCCTTTCTAAATTGAAATGATACGTATGGTGATCATCTGGGCTAGCCAGCGCTTCGAATTCTATGGCTGCCTGGGCTTCATAATTCACCACCTGGCGTACGCCACATAGTGATGCAGCAGCATCGAAGAAGCGCCCCATGCTCGACGTGAGTGGAGTGTTTATTTTATGCTTCAATTGAGCTTTTAATATGGTAAGTTCCTCCGCACATAATGCCGTGTAAGGGTACAGGCTTTCATCCCAGTCCAGGTTGCTGGCCCACAAGTAAGCCAGGGCGGTACGGGCTGGTTTTCGAATGGCTGTGTCACCACCTGGAAGGGGAACATAGCGTAAATGACAGAGCCGTGTATAGCTGCGATAATCAGCCAGCAGGAACTCGCCTCCCCAAATCGCCCCATCCTCGCCATAGCCGGTGCCATCAAAAGCAACACCGAGCACTGGTTCACCAGCAGGCAAGGAGTTCTCAAGCATGCAGGAAGCAATGTGTGCGTGATGATGCTGAACGCCGAAAACGGGCAATCCCTCACGATCTGCGCGCTCTAGAGCGTAGCGCGTGGCAAGATAGTTGGGGTGCAAGTCGTAAGCAATGGCCTCAGGCTTGATGCGGAATAGTGATTCATAGCGGGATATGTTATCCTGGAATGACTGGTAGGTCTCATAATTTTCCATGTCACCGATATGGTGGCTTAAAAATGCATAGTGCTGGCGCCCAAAACAGAAGGTGTTTTTTAGCTCGCCACCTACAGCGAGAATCTGGGGAGAAGGGCTGGAAAGGTTGACCGGGTAAGGTGCATAGCCACGTGACCTGCGTAAAGGTAATGAAGCACCCTGATAGGTGCGCATCACCGAATCGTCACAGCGCGTGCGAATGGGACGATCGTGCATCAAAAATGCGTCTGCCAGGCTGGAGAGGCGATGGCGGGCTTCCTGATTATCGAAGGCGATGGGCTCCTCAACGATATTCCCGCTGGTCATCACCAGCGGCGGCATGGAAAATGGTTTGATTTTCCAAGCTGAAGTGGTTTTCTCATCTGGAGGTGCAAATAATAGATAATGCAGTGGGGTATAAGGCAGCATCACCCCGATGGTGTTCTGCCCGGGAGCCACCTCCAGTGAAACTGAAGCGGCTGATCTTCGGGCGACGATCACAATGGGTCGTTCCCTGGATACGAGTAGCTGGCGGTCAGCTTCAGAAACCACGCAATGCTTTTCTACCATGTCCATATCCAGCATCATCAATGCGAAGGGCTTATCTACGCGCAGCTTGCGCTGGCGCAGCTCGGTCACAGTCTTGGGATTGCTGGCATCGCAGGCAAGGTGAAAACCGCCCAAGCCCTTGATTGCTACGATTTTGCCTTCGAGCAGCAGTTGTTGTACTGCCAGGATGGCCTCATCGCCGCGCGCTATCACCTGTTGGCCCTTTGCTTTTGTTTCTGCAAACTCCAACCAGACCTGCGGGCCACAAGCAGGGCAAGCAGTGGGTTGGGCGTGAAAACGCCGGTTGTAAGGGTCGGTATATTCGGCCAGGCATTCGGGACACATCTCGAAAGCACGCATGGTGGTGTTGGGGCGATCATAGGGGATATCATCGATGATGGTTAACCGGGGACCACAATTGGTGCAGTTGATGAATGGGTAACGATAGCGCCGGTCAGCAGGATCGAAGAGCTCTCGCAAGCAATCGGGGCAGATGCTGATATCGGGTGAGATGGGCTGGAATGCATCGGAGACTGCCCTGGAATGGATGATCTCAAACTTTTCGTAAGGGTGAATGGGGATCTCCTGGAAATCCAGGCTGTCTATGCGGGCTAATGGGGGGGCACCGGCTTTTAGGGATTGGATGAAGGAGTCGATAGCGGCAGCCTCACCATTCACTTCAATATCCACTCCCGCAGATGTGTTGCATACCCAGCCGGTGAGGCCTTGCTGTACCGCCTGGGTAAAAACAAAGGGACGGAAGCCTACTCCTTGAACAATACCGGTGATATGTATCTTGGTTCCAATCATCTTGAATAAAAGAGCTTGAGGAAAATTGATCAGGTGTTTTCCACGATCCAATCAATCCAGGCATCCAAACCCTCACCAGTTTTACAGGATAGCGGGAATGATACCAGCCCAGGGTTGAGGATCTCAACGCCCTGGCGGAAATAATCCATGTCGAATTCAACATAAGGTAATAAGTCGATTTTGTTGATCACCAGGGCATCGACACCACGGTACATGCCCGGATACTTGTATGGCTTGTCATCTCCCTCGGGAATCGAGGCGATCAGCACGCTTTTGTGAGTCCCCAGCTTAAAACCTGCCGGGCAAACCAGGTTACCAACATTTTCAACGATGACCAATCTGATGCCCTGTAGATCCATTTGTTTAAGGGCTGCGTTGACCATGACGGCATCCAGGTGGCATTCCCCGCCGGTGTTGATCTGGATGGCTAATGCACCAGCCGCCTCGGCGCGATCGGCGTCCAGATTGGTGGCTATATCGCCATCTATGATCGCCAGGTTCATCCTCGGCTGCAAGCGCCTGATCGTCTGTTCGATGAGCGAAGTTTTTCCTGCGCCGGGAGAAGCCATCAGGTTGAGTGCTTTAACGCCGGCACCATCAAATATCGCTCTATTTTCCGCTGCGATACGATCATTGGCGCTCAATATTTTTTCCACTATCACAAGATTTTTAGGCATCGTATTTACTCAATCTTTGAATGTTATGATTCAACATCGATCGCTTCCATGTAGAATTCGTCACCAGACACAATCTGGACATGGTTGCTGTGACAGTTAGGGCAAGAGAAACCAGTGCTTCCCGGGCTATAATCCTGGTTGCAATCGCGACAATGCAGCGTTGCAGGTAACCGTTTGAAGTGAAGCGTGGCTCCTTCAGCGATGGTCTCCTTGGAGATGATATCCCAATAGAACTGCACCGAATCATCCACAATACTGGCAAACTGGCCGATCACCAGGTAAAGGTTGGTTATCCTGGTCGCTTTGGCCTCATTGGCATGGCGCAGGGCGATTTCCAGGATGCTTTCGGTGACGGTTAATTCATGCATGACATTTTAGAATATCATACCAAGAATTGCATCTGTAGTGCAATTCGTCATCTACAAATCATATCATTATTCTCGAATTAATCCAAAAAAGACCATTTTGCTGGTCTTTCGCCGGAAGGATGGAAAGAAGGCTTACCCGATGGTTAAGATATGCGTCACAATGGTAGCACCACTACCACCGATGTTTTGGGTCATCCCGATGCGCGCTCCGTCCACCTGGGTTGGGGCAGCCTCGCCGCGCAACTGCTGCACAGCTTCCACGATTTGATACATCCCCGTAGCACCTACAGGATGCCCCCGTGCTTTCAACCCTCCGCGAGTGGTGATGGGAATACGACCATTGATGGTAATATCACCCTCCATACCAAGGATGGGACCTTTACCACGCTGAGCAAAACCGCAGGCTTCCAGTGACAGAACGGACATGATCGAGAAGGCGTCGTGTAGCTCGAAGAAATCGATATCCTCAGGTCCCACGCCGGCCTGGTCATATGCTTTGCGGGCGGATTGCTCAGCTGCGGAAAGCCAGAGGGGATCCCTGCGACTGTGCACGGCGATGGTGTCGGTGGCGGAAGCTGAACCTGTGATCCTGACCACCCGGCGGTGGTGGTACGGGATCGAATCGGCGGGCACCAACAGGGCTGCTGCGGCTCCATCCCCAGTGGGGGAGGCGTCTAAGAGATTAATGGGCTCAGATATCATCCGGGCATTGAGGTAATCTGTGGCGTTGATTTTCTCGTGCAAGCGGGCAAAGGGATTGTCGAAGGCGTTGGCGTGGGCATTAATAGAAAATGGTGCAAAATCAGTGTGCTTCCACCCGTAGGTGTGCAGATACAGCTGCATGACGAGTGCGTTAATCGCCACAAACGAAAGTCCCTGGGCAGCTTCATAATCGGCATCGGCAGCGGTTGCCAGGGCTTCAGTGGTCTCGATGGGCAGGCTTTCGGTCATCTTCTCTACACCCACCACCAAGGCACTGTCCACTTCTCCGGAGCCGACGGCCATCAATCCGGCTCGAAAAGCAGTTGCGCCTGAGCTGCACGCCGACTCGACTTTCTCAGCTTCCATCCCCGGAAGGCCAATCCAATCCGATATCAGGCCTCCCAGGTTTTCCTGTTTGCTCAGGATACCTGAAAGCATGTTACCGATGAATAAGGAATCGGCGGAATGCCGGTTAGCGTCGGACAAGGCGGATAAAATGGCTTCTCCAGCCAATTCCTTGAGTGATTTATCCCAATGCTCTGCCACCGGGGTTTGGCCGATTCCCAAGATTACAACTTCACGCATAAGATTATCCTATTCGAGATTTAAATACTATGAAAATTATGCTGCGATGTGCTCTCAGAAGCTATCAGAAAATTGATTGCCGGGGAAATCGGATTGATAATATACCATAGTTTGCGCATAGTCATTATTTTAATAGAATTCCTTCATCCTATTATAAAGGTGATTTGGTAAAATAATTAATAGTGAAGTATAGGTATTGCGATCCTGACCTAATCATTGTTGGAGGGGGGTT
>CAYLPS010000097.1:0-12920 GCA_964385625.1 uncultured Anaerolineaceae bacterium
AATGTTTACAGAAAATCGTTGGCGTAAACCATTTATCATTGCGCTTAGCGTTTCTGTATTGCTCTTGTTGTTGCTTGCCGGCACCCACTATGCATTCGCCTTCAGAGGGACAGCGCCCTCGCTCCAGGTGAGTGCACCAGATTCGCCTACTGGCTGGGGAGATGACGGAACGCTTGAGTTTGGCGTGGAATGGATCAACGATTTCCCTGGCACAGTAAACGACCGGTCACACTGGGACGAGTCGTGTATTGGGTTGAGGAACCACCTGCTGGCAAATGACTGGATCTCCAGATACTACTGGACCGATTGGAACGTGTGGGAAACAGATTACAAAAAGGCATCTGCGGGCGGCATTGAAAACACCATGGTTGATAATGTTGACATTGCCATGATCTGCACGCATGGTGCGGGTACCTATGACAGCTATTGGGATAAAAATCTCAGTTCGGTCTTTTTCGGCAGCACGCACGACGATCAACATCTATCTCCCGGTGAAGCGTATCATGCCTATGGAGATAAAGACCTGGAGTGGCTGGCTTTCGATTCATGCAGCGTATTGAGTGATGGTGGCCCATCTCCATACCTCAACAGGGGTTATTGGTCAACCACAATGAACGGCTTGCATCAATTGCTGGGCTTCAAGAACACCATGTACGTGTCGGCCCCGGGTGATGGTGGCTATTGGGGTTACTTCATGAACGGCTGGAAATTGCTGTGGTGGTGGATTTTACCCCCCAGCAGCGTGATGCAATCGTGGTTCACTGCGGTGGATTATAACCAGCCTACCGTAACCTGCGCCCGGGTACTGGCTGAAGAATCGAATAACTTCAATGATTACCTGTGGGGTAAAGGATACGTGAGCCCCGATTACGCACCCGACGGCGATTATTGGTATTGGGACCACTGCTCAGCGGGGCTCAAATCGGCTGAGAAGGTTTATGACCAACCGGAGATCCTGGCAGTACCGCGTATCAAGGTAGCAGACCGGGTGGTGGATGAAAATTACGTGCAAAATAGAATAGCCGGTGCCTTTGACATGAGCGGACTAATAGTGCCTGGCAATCTGTTCTATTTCATGCTGGATACCACCGGCGGCATCACCCGCACCCTGCAGGTTGACCGGGTTTCCGGCAGCTTTTTATATCGTAACCTGAGCGAGTTATGGGTGCCGCCTGCTTCAGTTCCCGACCTGCCCGATGAGTATGAGGCCTGGTCATACCTCGATAACTGGTTTAAAGTATCAGGGGAGGGATTGCCGGGAGCCTGGTACCGCAATGACTTTTTCTATGATATCGAACAAATGGTCGAGGTAGGGATGGCACTGGATGAAAATGGCGTACTTTCTGAACAGGAAATGGCCAGCATCCCGACAGATGGCATGATGACCTACCAACGAACTGTCTCTTCGCCAGTGCTGACCGCGAATGGCAGCCAGGAGCTAGCGCTGCCGGTATTTGGCCCGGGCGGGCGGATGAAGGTATATCTCGGCGAAGGGAACAAGATCCTTGGGATGATCGGCGGTTCGCGTGATCTCGAAGATACCGGCTTGATGGTAGAAACGCTCGCTGCCGCTGACGCCTGGGAAAAATACCTGGCAAATCCATCCCTGGCAATCCCAGAAGTGCCGGTGTTAGGCGACACCATCATCTATACATCAGCAATCCTGGGATATTACGAGCAGCCTTACATTAACCACCAGTCAGAGCTGATACCGGTTTGGAATTTCAAGGCTAATTTCTATGCAAAAGGCGCGCTCGTGGAAGACAACGTGGATGTGTACGTGCCTGCTGCATATGATTATATGCCGCCGGAAGTGACCATAATAAGCCCGGCTGATGGCGACACCTTCTCTGCGGGTGAGCTGGTCAACTTCGAGGGCACGATCAACGGTGGCATTGAGCCATACATCATTGAATGGACTTCCAGCAGTGATGGGATTTTGGGTAATGAGAAATCCATCGTGCACGACATCGGCAGTTCCGTCAGGGGCGGCGCCGTGTCTCAAGTGACGGTTTCATTCCAGGTTACGGATGGAAACGGATTAATCGCCACGGATACGATCACCCTGAACATCAATCCAATCTTCTGGATCCCACTGGTTAATAAATGACCTCGTTTTAATACAAAAACCGGCTTCGGAGTGTCCGAAGCCGGTTTTTTTTTGACCCATCAACCACCCAGCGAGTTGCGCACCATCTCAGCCATCTGCCGAGCACGCTGGGGAGCATCGCCCAGGTAGCCGGAAACATCCATCAGCCGGCACAGCTGGTCGGCAGGCACGAAGCGGGTGATCTCGGGGTCATGGCTGATAAATTCATCCAGCATATTCGGCTTACCGGCTTGTACCTCAGCCCAAGCGGTGAGAGAATGCTGGCGCAGGTACTCGTGCATCACCTGGCGGTCAGCCCCGGCTTTCACCAGCACCATCAGCACCCGTTCAAGGGCTGCAAACGGCGCGTAGACCTGCAAGTTACGCTGTATGGCCTCCTGATTCACCTGCAAACCGCTGATGATATGCTGGGTGGTGAGCAGCAATTCATCACAGATCAAAAAGGCTTCGGGTAGCAGCGTACGCCGGTTGGCAGAGTCATCCAGGGTGCGCTCGAGCAGCGAGCTGGCAGCATCGTCCCAGGCAGTGCGGGGTAGCTGGGCCAGCAGGCGTGCGAGAGAATCGATCTTCTCAGCGTTGATCGGGTTGCGTTTGAAGGGCATAGCCGAAGAGCCCACCTGGTGCTTACCAAATGGCTCTCCTAGCTCCCCGATGGGCGCGGATTGCAGCAACCGCAAGTCAAAGGCGAATTTATGCAGGGTAGCGCCCAGGCCTGCCAGGTGGCTGAGCAGCAAGAAATCCTGCCGGCGTGGGTAAACCTGGGTGGCCACCGGGAAAAAGGGCAAATCGATGCGGCGCGACAACTGGTTTTCGAAATCAGCCAGGTTACCCACACCCACCAGCTCAGCATAAGCTGCTCCGGTTCCCACGGCGCCTTTAAAACCTTTGCCGCGCAGCCCGGCTCGCACCACTTGTAGCACCTGCCAATCAGCGAGCAGGTCTTGGGCATAGCCTGCCAGGCGATAGCCCAATGTGGTAGGCTCGGCGGGCTGCAAATGGGTGAAGGCGATCACCGGCAAGTCTGCCCAGGCATCGATGGCTGCAGCGAGCAATGCCAGCACTTCCTTGAGCCCGCCCAGCACCATGTCAAGCGACTGGCGCTGGCGCAGCACATCGGCATTATCTTCAATGTCGGTGGAAGTGGCTCCCAGGTGCATAATACCCCCACCTGTGGGGCACTGGCTGGCGAAAACCCTCAACTCTGCCATCAGGTCGTGGTGGATCTGGGCTTCAACTTCCAGGGCGCGCGGCATATCCACCTCTCCCACATGCCCGCGTATCTCCTCCAGCTGGCCTGCGCTCACCAGGCCATACTCAGATTGTATCTCTGCCAGGGCCAGCCACAGCTCGCGCCACAGCTTGCGCTTGTGCACTTCGCTCCAGATGCTGCGCATCTCCTGGCTACCGTAACGCCAGGTATATGGTGAAAGGTAAGTATCATAATCTTGGGTCATATGAATATTATAGATTAAAAAGACGCCGGAGCAATCCTTTTGTCCGCATATCAGCGGAGAATATCTGGCATTCTATTGTCAGCCTGCCCAGCTGTCTTGCAGCGCAAGATTTTTGCCAGTTGTATATCCTTCAGATTGCTCCGGCTTATTCGGTTGTCCAATACCATCATAACAAAAAGCATATGTCTAAATCAAATATCATTTGTCACCTCCGTTTTTATGACAAATGTCATCCCAGAAAAAAGTGCGGGGATTTCACTTCCCGGGCAAATAGGGGTATTCTGCGAGCCGTGGAAGCAATCTTATCCGACCGGCTCAGCCTCGAAAACTTTCTCGAACTGGCTGTTGTACATGTCAGCGTAGAAGCCCTTGCGTGCCAGCAGCTCTTCGTGCTTACCCTGCTCCACGATATCACCATGGTCCATCACCAGGATCAGGTCGGCATTGCGGATGGTGGACAGGCGGTGAGCGATGATGAAGCTGGTGCGGCCCTTCATCAGCTCATCCATAGCTTCCTGGATGAGGATTTCGGTACGCGTATCCACCGAGCTGGTGGCCTCATCGAGGATCAGCATTTTGGGGTTGGCGAGGATGGCCCGAGCGATGGTGAGGAGCTGCATCTGACCCTGGGAGATATTGCTAGCCTCTTCGTTGAGCACCAGATTGTAGCCTTCCGGCAGGGTACGCACGAAGTGGTCCACGCGGGCTGCCCTGGCAGCGGCAATCACTTCTTCATCTGTGGCATCCTGCCGGCCATAGCGGATATTTTCCATGATCGTGCCATTGTAGATCCAGGCATCCTGTAACACCATGCCGAACATCTTGCGCAGGTCGAAACGTGAGAATTCGCGGATATCATGGCCGTCAATCATGATGGCTCCACCGCTTACATCATAGAAGCGCATCAGCAGCTTGACCATGGTGGTCTTGCCGGCGCCGGTGGGACCCACAATGGCGATCTTCTGCCCTGGCTTTATATCTGCGTTGAAATCCTTGATCACAATGGTTTCGGGGTCATAACCGAAGCGCACATGCTGGAACACAACCTGCCTCGCCACTGCCGGCACCTTGATAGGATTCTCGGTCTCTTTGACCTCTTCGCCCTCAGCCAGGAATTCAAAAACACGCTCGGCCGCGGCAGCAGTTTGCTGCAAGATATTGGACACATTGGCGATCTGGGTCATAGGCTGGGTAAAGGAACGCACATACTGGAGAAAGGCCTGGATATCACCTACGGTGATGGCATTCTGGATTGCCAGGTAGCCTCCCAGGATGCTTACCCCAACATAGCCCAGGTTGCCGATGAAGTTCATTACGGGGAATAACAGGCCAGACAGGAACTGCGACTTCCAGCCGGCTTCATACAGGGTGTTGTTATAGCCATCGAATTTCTCGATGCTCTTCTGCTCGTAATTGAAGGCCTTGACGACGACATGACCGCCGAACATCTCCTCGACGTGCCCATTGACGTGGCCCAGGTAATCCTGTTGCTGCAAGAAGTATTTCTGCGAATGACTCACGATAAAACTGATCACCCCCAAGGCCAGGGGTACGATCACGACCGCCACCAGAGTCATCTCCCAGCTAATCGTTAGCATCATGATCAATACCCCGATCACCGCCGTCACCGAAGTAATGATCTGGGTGAGGCTTTGGCTGAGGGTCTGGCTAACAGTATCGACATCGTTGGTCACGCGTGACAGGATCTCACCATGGTTGGTGCCGTCGAAATACTTGAGAGGCATCTTGTTGATTTTCTCGGAGATATCCTTACGGAACCGGTAGGTGACATCCATGGAAATGTTCGCCATAATCCATCCCTGGATATAGCTCAGGATAGCGGCAAACACATACAATCCGGCAACTTCCAGCAGGATGTTACCAATATTGGTGAAATTAATATTGCCGGTACCGGCCAACTTTGCCAGCACGCCATTGAACAGCTCGGTGGTGGCGCTTCCCAGGATCTTCGGTCCCAAGACAGTGAATACTGTAGAAGCAGCAGCAATGATCATGACCAAGATGAGCAGAAGCCGGTACTTGCCAAGGTACTTGTAGAGTTTGGTCATGGTGCCCTTGAAATCGCGGGCACGATCCCCCTTTAACATCCCAGCAACCGGGCCACCCGGCCTCGGGCCACGACCCCTTGCCATCGGTCCACCGTGCATCATAGTAATTCCTCCTGACTGAGCTGTGAAAGGGCAATCTCCTTGTATGCCTTGCAATCACGCATCAATTCCTCGTGAGTGCCTTTGCCGATGATCCGCCCCTCTTCCAGGACGATAATCTGCTCGGCATTCATGATCGTCGACACTCTCTGTGTGACGATCAGGATGGTGCTGCCAGCGGTTTTTTGCCTCAGGGCACGTCGTAAGGCAGCGTCCGTCTTGAAATCTACGGCAGAGAAACTGTCGTCAAAGATATAAATGGGAGCTTTTTTCACCAGGGCACGGGCGATGGAAAGGCGTTGCTTCTGGCCTCCCGAGAAGTTGGTGCCCCCTTGCGATACATCGGCATCAAAGCCACTGCCATCCATTGCTTTATCGATCACTTTGCTTACAGCCTCCTCGGCTACTTTGTTTCTATTGCCATTTCCATTTCCATTACCATTGCCGTTCAACTTGCCATTGCCATTCTCCTGCCCATTATTGAGAATGAAATCTGTGGCCTGGGCGATATCGCTGGCCTCATGCAAGGTCTCGAGGCTGGCGTTCTCATCGGCGAAACGCAGGTTGTCTGCAATGGTGCCCGTGAACAGGATCCCTTTTTGAGGGATGTAGCCGATTTTTTCGCGCAGGTCGCGCTGGCTAACCTGGCGAATATCGATGTTATCCAGCAGGATTGACCCATCCGTGACATCATAAAAACGTGGGATCAGGTTGATCACCGTGGATTTCCCGGAACCCGTCGAGCCAATCAGGGCGGTGGTCTGGCCCGGCTGGGCGGTGAAACTGATATCGTGCAGCACATCCTCCTCGGCATCCGGGTAGCGAAAAGATACGTTGCGAAACTCCACCACACCCTTGAATTTTTCGCTAAACTGCTTGGGCGATGCAGGGTCGTTGATCACGGTTGGAGTGCTCACTACTTCACCGAGGCGGTCGGCTGATACCACAGCGCGGGGCAGGATGATGAACATCATGGAAAGCATCAGGAAAGCAAACACGATCTGGATGGTATATTGCATGAAGGCGATCATATTTCCCACCTGGATGCCTCCAGTGGCTACCTGGTGTGACCCGATCCAGATGATCATAACCGTCACCCCATTCATAATGAGCATCATCACCGGCATCATGATCACCATCACGCGTTGGATAAATAGCAAAACCGAGGTCAGGTTCAAATTCGCTCTATCAAAGCGGTCTTCTTCGAAATCCTGGCGGTTAAAAGCCCGGATGACCATCATGCCCGAAAGGTTCTCGCGCATCACCAGGTTGAGCCGGTCAATCAGCTTCTGGATGCTCTGGAATTTAGGCAAGGCGATGCTGAAAACAGAAATAATAAGGGTGAGTAGCACACCCACCGCCACGGCGATGATCCACCACATGGAGGAACTTTGCGCCAGCGCGTCGATAATGCCTCCAATGGCGATGAGCGGCGCATAGAAGACCATGCGGATGATCATGAACACCACCATCTGCACTTGAGTGATGTCATTGGTAGAACGGGTGATCAGAGAAGCCGTGGAAAATTTGTCAAATTCTGCATTGGAGAAGTTGGTGACCTTATTGAAAACACCTTTGCGCACATCACGGCCAAAGCCGGCGGCGGTTTTGGCAGCCAGGTAGCTCACGCTGATCGTGCAGGCGCCTGATAGCAAGGTGACCAGTAACATCAATGCACCTACATTCAGCATGTAGCTCATCTGGACCTTCCCAACATCGATGCCGATTGCGGTGTATTCAGCTTTTATCGGTGCTGCCGTCGCCTGGTCGATCAAAGATGGATCAAATTTGCTAAAAATTCCGGAGATTAAAGTGGGGAAGCTGAAACCCAGGCTTTGCGCAGTGCTGGCTGCCTGAGAGGGATTTGCTACCACCTGCTGAGATATGGTGACCATCAAGAGAGACTTGACCATGACAGGGGTTAATGTGGTCACCGTCGACTGGCCCACGTCACTATTGAACACATAGACTGGTTCCCTGGCAAGCGCGGGGAACTCTTTCACATACTGGCTGTAACTTGACGAGCTTTTATCCACCAGCGCGTAATTTGACAGCACCGAGGTTTTTTCAGCCGGCGTCATGAAGAGCATCAACCTCTGCATGTCCAGCTGGCTCACCGCTATGGGTACCGGGCTGTTTGCCGCTCCAGCGGGCAGGTTGCCCATATTCACCCCCAGTGCCGTGTATTCGCTCGTTATCGCCTGGGTGACGATCTGCATGATGGCGGCAGTGTTGGCTGTGCCCAGGTTTAAACTGCTTGAGCCCGCCTGTGATTGATTGATACCCAAACCCTGGGAGAATGTGGCTGCCTGTGATGGGTTTGCCACGATCAGCTCAAAATAGGATTCGGCTAAAATTGCCTTCCCCATGATGGGGTTGATCTGGTTAACCTGGGTCGAATTTAAGCGGTTTTCAATATATATTGGCTCATTGGCCAGTGCGGGGTATTGCTTGACCAGCTGGCTGTAGTTGGGTGAATTTTTATCCGCCAGGGTGTAATCTCCCATTACCGTGTCTTTTTCAGCAGGGGTCATGAAAAGCTCGAGCTTCTGCATGGTGCTCTGGCGCAGGGCTTGTGGAGTCGAATTAGATATGCCCCCTTGCTGAATGCCTACATCAACAATTCTGGACAGGTAATTGGGTAGTGCCAGGTCAGCATTGGCTTGCACGAACAGCAAGACAATGGCCAGCAAGATGAGCGGAAGATACCGTTTTATGTATTTTGCTAAATGCTTCATGATAAAAACAGTTCCTTAATCTCTACTCTTTAAATTCTCGTTTATATTCACCTATCCCTGGTGATGAAACACCATACCAAGGTACCAGCAAGCGGGTTAGAAGCAGCAATTATAAATCAAGTTTTTGCGAATAGAAAATTGGTGAATATTACCTAAGCAGCGACTATATCTCCTGCTGCTTCAAGCTGGCGTGCCTTGTCCACCAGGATGCGGATGGCTTGCTCCACCTGCAGCTGTTCCTGGGGGGTCATGGACTGGGCTAATTCTTCCAACCATTTCCGGTTGGCCAAATTTCCATCTTGCAATACCTGGCGGCCTTTGTCAGTAAGCACGATCAGCTTACCGCGCCTATCAGCAGGATCTTCTGTACGGCTGACCAGGTTAAGCTGAACCAGGCGGTCCAGTAGCTGGCTGGCGGCCGAATTGGTGATACCCAGGTCGTTCCCAATATCGGATACCCCGCACCCGGCACTATGAGATATGTGATACATGGCCCCGAATTGCGGCATGGTGAGCCCATTATCCCTGGCATAGATGAACAGGTTTCTCATCATCTGGCGCCTGAAAATGCCGAAGGCCTCTTGCAAAGTGGAACCCAAAGGATTAAGTTCTGTCATTTATTAACCTCATTTAATAGTTAAGTGATCTTGATTATATTGATGCCTTAGAGATTTGTAAAGGGTAAAAATCGTGGATTGGATGAGAGTTATGTAAGAATCAGATAAATGTTTAACTCAATTCATGCAAATCATCACCCACCAGCGGAGCATTTGAGTAAAATTAATACTTGTGGAATAGTGGAACAATGATCCGGGGATTGAAGACGTTGGGATTAGTGATTTTGATAAAAAGTGATCATGCCAGGACAATGATACCTGCAACAGGTGAATATCACACTTTATCCCACATTTATCCCACAATAACCCACACCACAGGTGTGTAAAATGGACGAATCCATTGAAGTACTAATTACGGTGCCATTGACCGAGGAACTGCTCAAAAAAATCAGCAATATCTCGCCGCGCATTTCACTAGAGAGGATTGTCGCCCGTAAACCGGATGAGATCAGTGATGAAGCCTGGAAGCGCGTGGAGGTGTTATATACCAATCGTGTGCTGCCTGCACCCGAACAAGCTCCTAACCTGAAGTGGATCCAATTCCACTGGGCAGGCCTCGACCATGTTCTGGAGGAGCCCATCCTGCAACGCGAGGGCATCAGCATCACCAGTATGAGCGGCGCCTCCGCCTCTCAAATGGCTGAGCACGCCATCATGATGATGCTCGCCCTGGGACACCACATCCCCGAGATTATGGCCCACCAAAAGAAAGCCGAGTGGCCATCAGACAGATGGCAGCTATTCAGCCCGCAGGAGCTGCGTGGCAGCACGGTGGGGATCGTCGGTTACGGCAGCATCGGTCGCCAGGTTGCCCGCCTGCTACAAGCCTTTGGGGCTATAGTACTAGCTACCAAGCACGACATCCGCCACCCTGAAGATACCGGCTATATCCTGGACGGGCTGGGTGACCCGGGCGGTGACATGGTGAACAGGTTATATCCGCCTGAAGCGCTGAGCTCCATGCTGGAGGAATGTGACTTCGTGGTGGTTTGCCTGCCGCGCACATCCGCCACACGGGGCCTGCTGGGAGCAAAAGAGCTAACGGCAATCAAGCCGGGGGGTTATCTGGTGGATATCTCACGCGGTGAAATCATTGATCACAATGCATTACTTCCCTTATTGCGCGAGCGGCGGATCGCAGGTGCCGCCATGGATGTTTTCCCGGTGGAACCTCTGCCCGCAGAAAGCCCACTATGGAAACTGCCCAATGTGATCATCACACCTCACATTGCCGGTTTTTCGCCACATTATGATGAACGGGCGGCTGAGCTGTTCGTCCAGAACCTGCAGCGCTACCTAGAGAACCTGCCTCTTTTCAACCGCCTGAATAAAGAACTCGAATATTAATTGCCAGATTTTCACTGCTTATTGGCTGGCACGCGTGCCAAGCGTTAGCGAGACATCCTGGTATTTTCCATCTCGCAAGATCGTCAGGGTTACCTGCTGGCCGGGTGAAGTTTGTAATGAAAGGTATACCAGCATATCATCGAAGGTCTTCACAGGCTGCCCGTCGATGGCGGTGATCACATCCCCGCCCACTTCCACTTGAAAGCCATCCTGGGTGACGGTATCGGTGGTGGCTTGCAAGCCGGCCGCCTGGGCAGGGCCACCTTCAGTTAAAGTCGAGACGTATGCACCTTGTTCCACGGGCAGATTCATGGCCTTGACCAACGCCGGGTAAACAGTATAGCCAGATACACCTAGCCACGGCCAATCGTAATGGCCATCGCTGATCAATGCGGGTACCACGCGCTGCACGATGCTGATAGGGACAGCGAACCCTACCCCCAGGTTGCTTGCCGTACTTCCGGTTGTCTCAATTTGAGCATTGACACCGATCACCTCCCCGCTGAGGTTGAGCAGTGGTCCACCTGAATTGCCGGGGTTGATCGCCGCATCCGTTTGGATGGCCTCAGGGATGGAATACTGCGTGAGGGAGGGGATGGTGCGGCCCAAGGCGCTGATGATGCCACGAGTCAACGTGCCCTGCAAGCCAAATGGATTGCCGATGGCCACCACCGTCTGGCCCACCGCCAGCTGGCTCATACTGCCCAGAGGGATGGGGCTCACTCCAGCAGGAAGCTCCACCCGGATAACGGCCAGGTCGCTGAACGCATCTTCCGCCACCAGGTTGGCCTCGCGGATCAAGCCATCCGAAAAGGTCACTTCGTAAGTGTCACCACCCTCCACAACATGGGCGTTAGTGACGATGTGGCCCTGGCTATCATAGACAAAGCCCGAGGCTTGCCCGATTTGCACCAGGGCACCATTCTGGGTCGTGTATACGCTGATATTAACCACGGAAGGATTAAGCCGGGCGTACAAGTCAATCAAAACCTGATCCTCATCGCTGACGATGGCAACCTGTGAAGGATTGGGAGTGGGCACCTGCACCACCTCCTGGACTCCAGTGGGTTGGGTATTCCTCGAGATGACCGCAGGAATCGTGATCCCCGCACACGCAATGCTAACCAGGGCAAAGAACACCACTACAGACAAGAGAATAATGGAATTCCGAGAAAGCTTTAACATGTTCACTTAACCTTTCACACGTGTCGATATTAACGGGTTTCTGGAAGTATAACGGTTTTTAAAAACAGAATTCTAAAAATCAGATAAGAATTATTAACCAGTCATAGCAGGTTACGCTTGCTTAAAATGAAGGCAAGATTTATTCTATTCCCCTCAATGGACCTCACCAGCGCGAACCAATGCACGCTGCAGGGCTTACCAAAGTTCGGATAGAACGCTGGCTAGCACTGTGCTAAACATGCCCAGGGCAGCGAGAGATGCGAGTGGCGTTGTAAAATGGAAGGCGCCAATATAATGCATTTAATCTTCAGATTCCACACTTACAATTTGGGGAAAAAACTGCTTAACCGTGCCCTCCACCCAGCCGTGAAGCGTGTTGGGTGAAAGCGGGCAACCCAAGCAAGCACCGCCCAGCCTTACTTTAAGCACTTTCCCGTCAAATGAGATATACTCGACTGACCCACCGTGGAACTGCTCAATATAGGCGCTCAACCGCTCGATGAGCACACGTATTTGCTCCTCGATGGGGGCGCTATTGTTGGATGGAGTTGCCATTTATCAGCCTCCGCTTCGTTCAACGGTCGTGGTTAATCCCAATTGGAGTAAAGAGAGCACCAGATCATGGGTGGAATTCAAGCGTTCGGCCATCACGGTGGCAAGCCGGTCGAGAAAAATCGCCCCAGTGCCAGGATGTTGAATGCACAGGTGGCGCAGGTCATCGCCGCGCACGCGCAGTAGCTGAGTGTAGGTTGTGCACACCGCGCTGGAGGTGTAGCAGCGGCTGCCCAGGGCTGCGCTCCACCCTACAATACTGCCTGTTTCTACGCGTGCCACTGTAATAACCGGCCCATCGTCGGGTTTAAAGTTCACCATTACTTCTCCGCTGACCACTGCGAATAGATTCTCCGCCGGGTCTCCCTGTACAAACAACACCGTGTCGGCAGTGAACTCACATGGCGCAAACAGCGGTTGAAGCAAGCTGAGATGCTTTGGGCCGAGTTCCCTGAATAGAAACAGGCTGGGAAAAACATCCGCGTCCAGGGGTGGCTGGTTCATGTAAAAAATTTAATCCCTTAGGGATAAAATACCAAGTGGGTAATATCCTCATCTACCTGACAAATATCACCAAGTGAATGTTACAAGAAAATGAACCAGATATGCAACAATTCTATCCCGTGCTATGAAATTCGGTAATAATTAATCATAAAGATGCAGCCGGGAGCATCGCGCCGGCTGCCTTATAACGAAAAAGAGGCTGACTCAAAAGCAATAGAGTCAGTCTGGAAAAGATAAAAACAAAA
>CAYLPS010000098.1:0-12880 GCA_964385625.1 uncultured Anaerolineaceae bacterium
AGGGGTCAAATATGACCGTTTTGGTCTGCTCGTTTTTGCAGTGCGATCATATATTGAAACATCAGAATTCGTCACCAGTATAGCCTTTTCACCCGATGGAACGATTCTGGCTTCAGGATTAAGCGATGGATCGGTATCATTATGGAATACGAATGACTATAGCCTAATAAGCAATTTTGAAGGACATGATAAAGCGGTGACTGATGTCATTTTCTCACCGGATGGGAAGAATCTTGTTACAGGATCCGATGATCTAACTTTACGCTTGTGGGATTTGACTGACGGTAGCCAGATAATGACCTACACAGGGCATTCAGACCAAATTTCTGACGTTGCCATCTCAATGGTTGGAAGTATTATTGCTTCAAGTTCATATGATGGCAGTATTCGCATCTGGGATATGGTTACAGGTGCGCAGATTCATAAATTATCCGGATATTCTACTACTTTCTACAGTTTAGCCTTCTCTCCGGATGGAGCTATCCTAGCTACAGGGGGAGACAACGATATATTGCTTTGGACAGTGTCCACGGGTCGTTTACTAGGAAAACTCGAAGGGCATAAAGCTTGGGTATATAGTCTTGCTTACTCTCCTGATGGAACGGTATTAGCTTCTGGATCCGGAGACGAGACAATCAAGTTCTGGAACACGGCCGACTGGAGTTTAAATGACACATGGGAAGTGCCATCAGAAGGAGGAAGAGATTTAGCATATTCCCCTGACGGGACAATGATTGCGGGGGCGTTATTTAACAGGGTCGATATATGGGACGCTTATAACGGTAGTATTGTATATACATTTACTGATTTCTCATACCCTGTGTCCCAGTTAGATATCTCCCCAGATGGAAAAGTTTTAGCCTCGTCTGGAGAAAACACAATCTACCTTTGGGATGTTGTTACTGGCGGATTGCTACGATCATGGAAAGCGTGCAATGAATATATAAGTAGCATTAAAATCTCCCCCGATGGTAAATGGTTAGCATCTGGATGTTTTGACAATACTATAAATCTATGGAATTTAGATAATGGAAACTTGATATACACACTACAAGGACATGAGGATTATATTTCCGATCTGGCTTTCTCTCCAGACAACAAGATTCTTGCCTCTGCATCCACGGATTTGTCAATTCGGCTTTGGACCTTGGCAGATGGCAGCTTGGCAAAGACACTTACTGGTTGTAGTAAGTATATTCGCTCTATCGAATTTTCACGAGATGGGAAGATGCTCGCTTCGGCATCTAATGACAATGTAGTGCGGTTTTGGAATGTAACGGAAGGAAATTTGGTATACTCGCTAGAGGTACGAGAAGAATATCTTAAATCTATTTCATTTTCACCTCGTGATACTCAGATGGCGATTGTGTCAGATGACATTGAAAATCATGAAAATCATTATATAGTAAATTTCTACAGTACAGAGACATATAGTAAAGTCAGCTCATATGAAATAGAATTGGTGTTTCCTGAAAATGGTTGGTTTTCGGTGGAAGGAGTTTATATCTCTCCAGATTGGTCACTCTTAGCACTTTCTACGCATGAAGGTCCTGGTTTTATTCACAATCTCAAAATACAACTAAACAATATGAATGATGGAAGGTTTTTAGGTGCGTGGGGAGGTCATACAAGTTTGATAAGTGATTTGAAAATTTCTCCTGACGGAGCGTTTCTCGTCTCTGGATCATATGACGGTACAATACGTATCTGGGGAATTCCATGAGGAATTTGGATTTATTACGGGCGAGATTTCAATTAAAACCTTCAGCCACAAATTATGATTTTAGCATTTTAATTTTAGGCAGAATCTATCTCGAAAAGTCTTAACTGGCTATTTCGCTGCCTTGGTAGCTATAATCTTCGTGCGGGCATTGAAAGAAGGCGGGAATTCCCAGCTCGTATTGAACATATTTTATCCATGATTTCCCGGTACACTGTAACAGTGCTGGGTGTCGTGGGAGGCTGTGGGATATAGCCAAACTTCTTGACAATCTCTTCCCTTTCAGGAAACTCTTTTTGGTGATCCAGGTAGCCTTCTATGAGTGCTTTCAGTTTATATTTGTGAAGGCTCGGTCAGCGGATGCCCAGATCGCTGGCGATGCTGCACTCGCTTTCCTTTTCTCGCAATCGGTAGATGATTTCGGTGTAGATGTTCATGTGAATCCGCTCCATGTTTGGTGTTCCTCTCCCAAGGTGGTCTTGGGAGAGATTCTGCCACAGTGGTAAACACCGGGCGACGATGGGTGGTAAACACCGGGCGATCATGTCTGGTAAACACCGAGCGGCTATGACTGGTAAAGTCTACCCCGATCAATGACACCAATTCAAAATTCAAAATTAGGGGAGGGGAAAGATACCCCATCCCGCCTGCCCCAATTTATAAATCAAAATTGGGGGAGGGGAAAAGGGAGCCTGCTTTCGGCTACTTACCCGCCAGTCGCTTGCGGGCCAGATAGAGCGCAACGAGCAGCATCGACCTCCAATTTTTCCAGTCATCACAGGTTTCCAAAACTTGTGAGCTGCGGGGGCTAACTGACGATGTGGGCATCGACCGCCTGCTGGCCGAGAAACTTCAGAACCGAGATGCGGTGATGACCATCCACCACATAGTAGGCCGGGCCAACCTGCAGCAGCTCGACGGCGGGCAGGGTGTGACCCATGCGCAGGGCAGTGAGGATGCTTACCCAGCGCGTGCGGCTGGATTCGCTCAGGGGATGGAAGGCGGCATCGAAACCGGAGGCGCGGCCCAGGCTGCCCTTGATGTGGCGGATGGGCACGGCGACGATGCGACCGGTGTGGCGGGGCGAGCCAACGGGCTGGCGATTGAGCGAGCTGAGCTGGTTCGAGCGGCGCAGGAGCCTGGAGAGTAGCTGGCTAATCTTGCCACGGTTATATGCCTGATTAAAGGACCTGGCGGCGTCGATGCGCAGCTGTGATTCGACCGGCTGGTTGCCCCTGGGAAGTGCGGGTGAGTATTCGAAAAAAGTGACCATGGCATCGCTCCTTATCTTCATCCTTATATGCATCCAGTTTACAGGGCACGCGTTTCAGGGATGTATGCGCAGATGAGCTGAAGCGGCTTAGAAACGTTTCGGTTTTCACCCGCCCGCCAGGTGCACCGGGACGAGTATTGGCTGCGGACAGCGTAAAATGCGATATATAATTATTCAATGCCCGGTTTAGAGATCACCCTATTCGGAAAGCCAGAAATCCGCCTGGACGGAAAAATAGTCGGCACCGACCGGCGCAAGGCGATCGGCCTGCTGGCGTACCTGGCAACCGAAGCGGGAGAGCAGCGGCGTGAGGCGCTGGCAGCCCTGCTGTGGCCCGATTACCCGCAGCAGAGCGCACACGCCTACCTGCGCCGCACGCTGTGGGAGCTGGGCCAGATGCTGGGCAAGGGGTGGGTGGAAGCAGACCGCCAGGTCGCCTGGCTGGTGAGAAAGCCGGGATTGGCAGTGGATGCGGTAACCTTCGAGCAGCTGCTGGTGCCCGGGGATGATGACACAGACCGGCTGGGTGAAGCCGTCAGGCTGTACCGGGGGGATTTCCTGGCAGGATTGGCGATTGCCGATACTGCGCCCTTCGAAGAGTGGCAGCTGCAGAAAGCGGAATACTACCGCCGCCAGCTGGAAGGCGCCTACGAGAAGCTGGCGGGCATATACGAAAGCCGCGGCGAGTGGGGGAAGGCTCTGCCATATGCCGAGAGCTGGTTGCAGCTCGACCCGCTGGACGAGGCGGCAACCCGGGCAGTGATGCGGCAGAATGCGGGGATGGGGAACCGCAAGGCCGCCGTGCGGATTTACCAATCATGCGCTGAGAGGCTGAAAAAAGAGCTGGGGGTGAGCCCCCAGGAGGAGACAGAAAGCCTGTACAGGGCGATCGTGCAGGGAGAAACACCCCCCAGGCAGGTAAGTGAACCCGCAATAAAAACATATGCTGCACCGGGGAAGGAACCCGGCAACCTGCCCACGCCAACCACACCGTTCGTTGGGAGAGGCGAGGAGCTCAGGAAGGTGGAGGCGCTGTTAGGCGACCCCAATGTGCGATTGCTAACCCTCACGGGACCCGGCGGCACAGGGAAGACGCGCCTGTCGATCCAGGTGAGCCGGCAGGTGCAGGGTGCTTACAAAGATGGCGCCTGGTTCATCCCGCTGGTGGCAGTGCAATCAACCCAGGGGATCATCCTGGCGATAGCCAAAGGATTAAATTTTTCGTTCTACAAAGGGGAGGAAGCACCACTCCAGCAGCTGCAAGACTACCTGAAAGAGAAGCAGGCGTTGGTGGTGCTGGACAACTTCGAGCACCTGCTGGAAGGTGGGAGACAGCTGGTGACCAGCCTGCTGGAAGCGGCACCCAGGCTGAAGCTGGTGGTCACTTCGCGCCAGAGGTTGAATTTGTTCAATGAGCAGGTGTTCAGGGTGGGCGGGATGCGCACCCCAGACGCCAAGGCAATGGTGAAATGGGAGCAGCCTGTGGAGCAGGCGGAAAGCTTCAGCGCCATCCAGCTGCTGGTGGACCGGGCGCGGCGGGTGCAGCCAGGGTTCAGGCTGACCCGGGAGAACCTGGGAGTGATCGCGCTGATTTGCCGCATGGTGGATGGCTCGCCGCTGGGGATCGAGCTGGCAGCCGCCTGGATGGAGCTGCTGCCGCTGGAAGAGATCGCCCAGGAGATCAGCCATAGCCTGGACTTCCTGGAGAGCAGCGCTGCCGACCTCCCCGCACGCCAGGGAAGCCTGCGGGCCGTCTTCGACACCTCGTGGAAGCTGCTGACCGGCGGAGAGCAGCAGGCTTTCAGGCGCTTATGCGTGTTCAGGGGCAGCTTCGCGCGGCAGGCAGCTGAAGTGGTGAGCGGTGCGCGCCTGGGCACGCTGCTGGGGCTGGCGAACAAATCGTGGCTGCAGCAGACCAGCCAGGGACGCTACCAGCTGCACGAGGTGCTGCGGCAGTATGGGATGGAGCGCCTGGAATCAGACCAGCAGGAGTGGCAGGAGACGCACGACCAGCAGGCCGAGTATTACGCAAATTTTGCCCAAATCCAGGGACAGGCCATGAAGGGGCCAGGGCAGATCGAAGCCGTGGCGGCTTTGAAGGCTGAAATGGAGAGCAACATCCCGGAGGCCTGGGCGTGGCTGCTGATGACCGGACGGATAGACGACCTGATCGGGAAGATGCTGCCGGGAATCTTCCAGTATTGGATGATCCGCGTGGGTAGCGAGGATTTTATCCCCTTGCTCAAGCAGGCTCGCAAGTCGATCCCAGACGGCCTGGAGCGAAAGGACATGATCAGGCAGGCCATCGTGGAAACAGTGGAGACGAACCTGGAGATGAACCTGTCGGCATTCGAAGAGCATCCCAAAGAGCGGCTGGAAGCCACATGGAAAAGGGTACACGAGCTCGGCCTCGAGGAGGAGATGGGATTCTGGTATATTGTGATGGTGGCCTCGTATGGAAGCATGGTCAACTTCCAGGAGGCAGCCCAGAAGCTGGCAGGGCTGGCTTCAAAAATGGAGCAAAGCCGCGAAGCGTGGGACGTGGGCAACTACTACCTGCTGGCGTCGGTATTCACCCCACCGGGGCAGCATGACAGGAGCAGGCAATACCTGCTGAGGGCACTGGAGCTGTTCCGCAAGATCGGTGCGGTGCACGAGCAGGGCAACGCCTTGCTGTCACTGGGCGAGCTGGCGGAGAAACAGATGGATTATGAGCAGGCCATCCGCCACACCCAAGCGGCGCGGGAGATGTTCGAGCAGACCGGGGACGAGTGGGGGGTGAATATGACGTGGACCAGCCTGGGTGAATACTACACCCACCTGGGCAAGTTCGAGCAGGCCTTTGAGGCATACGAGATCATCAGGCGGTTCAACGAAAAGATGGGCAACCTGCGGCTGCTGGACACCAACCTGTCGTGGGAGAGCCTGGCGGTATCGCGCTATGGTGAGCTGGACTATGCCCTGGATTTGCGCCAGCGCAGCCTTGAGGTTGCCGTTGAAGTGGGCAACCAGAACGACATCGCCTGGCACACCTGGGAATTGGGAGAAATCTATCGGCTGATGGGTGATGTGGAACAAGCAAAGCAATACTACCAGGCAGCCCTGCCCTTATTCGAGCACATCGGGGAGGACAACGGCATGGGCTTTTACCAGCGGGGATTGGCGGATATGGCGGCGATGAGTGGAGATTGGGAGCAGGCACGCCACCATTATGAGCAAGCCCTGGAGTTCCACGAACGCGAGCAGCGCTTCCACCGGTTCTGGGGATTAGCGCTGACGCATGCCAGGCTGGCGACCGCCCTGGTGCACCTGGGAAATTTCGAGCTGGCGAAGCAGCATTTGAAGATATCCTGCCGCCTGGCAGAAGACCTGGTGCACCCGGATGTGAAGGCGCTGCCCCTGCTGGGCATTGCCGAGCTGCTGGCGAGGCGTGGAAGGAGAGGGGAGGCGGTGGCGCTGGCAGCCTGCGTGGCACAGCAAGCCACCACATGGAACGAAGTGAAGGGGCAGGCGAGAGGTTTCATAGAGATTTTGAAGGGGGAGATACCTGCGGATGAGGTGAAAGGACATATCGAGCAGGGCGAGAATATGGATTTTGAGAAAATCTTCAGGGGGTGGCTGCAAAGCGAAGAGCTAGATTAGCAATAGGGGAAAAAGGGTGACCACGGTTTGTATGGAGCGCGCAGGGGGGGCGTTTTGTTCGGGCATGGTTTAATTATATCCGAGGGGAGAAATCGAGCAATGAGAAGATAGCAAAAACAACCCCCTCCCAACCTGCCCCATTTTTCAAAGTGCGTAAAATGGGCGAGGAGAAAGCACCCCTCCCTACCTTCCCCAGTGGGGGATTATCTCAGGTAAACCTTATAAAGCGCCAGAACCACTCTTCGATGGACGGGGAATGTAGCGCAGGTGTGCTGCAGCTATCCATACATCTCTTTGGCGTCGCGGGGCAGGTGGCGCACGTGGTGCAGGTGGGCGGTGACGCGCCAGTCATCCTCCAGCGGATAGGCGAAACCAAAATGACCTGCCACGGGCGTGGCAATGCGGCGGAACAGCTCGCCCATGGCAAGCAAGGCATCCCAGGTGTGGGCGTAGTCTGCGTCTGAATAGGTGCTGAGCAGCAGCTGCCACAGCTCGGGCTCCAGGCATTGCTCGAGGTATTTGCCCAGCTTGCCGGGGGATTTGGTGAAACCAGTGCACACTCCCACATACCAGGCGAGCATCTTATCCAGCTGCTCACGGACGTATTCCTCGAGTGTGTGTTTGGCGTAGACGATCTCACCGCGCCACAACCCCTTGGCCACGTAGGGGCACACCCACCAGAACTCGTTGGTGCAGTCTAAAAACTCCTTAGATGTGGGGGGCGTGGGCAGGTAGCCGGAATCGTTGGGTGGGTCGAAGCGGGGTAGGATGCCGTCCTTATCCATAAGCGCCAGGGTGAGGCTGTCATCCGGCAGGTGGGCAAGCCGGCTCACCGGGAAGAGGGTCAGGTCGATGCGATTGCCGTCGGCGAACTGCATCAGGTAGGCGTAGAAATCGCTATGTTCCGGAGGGGGAGACATCTCGTCGGGCAGCTGCAGGATCATCAGCTGGCCAAAGACCCTGATCCAGCCTGGGTCGGCGATGAAGGATTCCTTCTCGGTGACCAGGTAGACCACGTCGAAGTCTTGGAAGAAATCTTTGGGGGCGTTGGGGTTAACCCGCGAGCCGTTCATGACTACGGCGCGCACACGATCGTCTTTTTTGGCAACAGACAGGATCAGGTCGAGTATTTCTTGCTCAGAGCGCATGGGACCTCTACAGGAGATGGATTTGCTGGGGTGCGAGTTGGTGCTACCGGGTGAATTATCCCACGATTCAGGCGAGCGTACCCCCCATCTCTGGGAAAGAGACCGGGCAGTAGTGTCGGCACAAAACGCCGACTCTACGAAACGGTTTGTGAAACCCGTGAGGATTGTAGAGCTGAAAATGGGAGAATGAGGGCGGGGAGCAGCTACGATCTCACCGGGCCATGAAAGCGCGATGCACCATCCAGCTGCGGGCAAAATACCAGGTTGGGCGATGAGGTGAGATCAGGGGAGATTAAGCTGCCAGGATGCCTGCTGGCAGGTGGGCGGGCAATTGGGACCGTTGGGCTGGACGGATTGGTAGGTGGGGCTGGCGGTGGTGGTGTAGCTGCCACCCTGCCAGGTGACCAGGATGGTGAGCTGTGAAGGGGTGAACTGGTCGATGGTGAGCGAATCAGCCTGGCATAAGGCAGACACCTGCCCACCGGCGGGCGTCTCGCCGAAACCCGTGGCCGTGCAGTTCACGCTGGTGGTTTCACCACTGCTGGCGGTGAGCTGGAGGGCATAGGGAAAGATGAGCGGATGGGAAAATTGAAGGGTGAGCGAGTCAGAGCAGCCGATGAGGGTGCAGGCGCGGCTGGGAGGGAAGCGGGTGAGGATGACCCCCACCACGATGATGGCGATGACGGCGAGCACCCCCAGGCGGATGGCGATGTAGCGATACACGTTGTTTGGGCGGTCAGGTTTCATATCAAATTGTAAAAATTACTTCTCACAACAATCGGCCGGGTCGCTGGCATGAAGTGCGAGGTGGTGGGAGACCATTTTGCATAGCCAGGCAATCCTGCGTGCACCTTTGTCGAAGAATGCGTGAGGATCAGGAGCTGACCAGCCCCAGGTAGAGCAGCACGAAGGCGGTGGTGTCGATGATGCCGTGGACGATGATATTCAGCCACAGGTTGCGCCGGTTGAGCAGGTAAAGGATGCCCAGCAGCAGGCCGGCCACGAAGGTATCCAGCACGCCGGTCAGGTCCTGGTAGGTGTGGCCCAGCCCGAAAAAGGCGGCGTGGATGATGAGCGCCACAGCCACGCCCAGGGGGGCACGGCCGAAGAGGTCCATCAGGCGGTTGAGCAGGTAGGCGCGGAAGAACATCTCCTCGATGAAGGCTGCCTCGGTCCAAGTGAGCAGCAGGGAGGCGATGAGGGCGGGCAGGTTGCCCTTCAGCCCCGAGAATGCCGAGAGGTTGACGGCCTCGCCGGTGAGCTGTTGAAGGAAGGGACCGATGAACAGCGAATCGACGTATTGGAAAGCGATGCCGACGAGGATGCCCAGCAGGATGGTGCCGATGATGCTGGGCGGACGCCGGAGGCCGACATCGCGCCAGCCCATGTGCCTGAGGTAGAGTGAAATCCAGGCCAGGAAGAAGAGCAGGATGATGGCGAAGGGGAAGATGCCGCTGGCGATGAGGAAAATGCCTACCAGCACCAGGATGAGCTCTAAAGCGAGGAGGAGGGAGGATCTCATGAATGTATGTTTGCTTAAGCCTCACTAGTTTTGAAAACTGGTGAGGTCTCTTCGTATCGTTTTAAGCCATTTCCAGACCGGGTATCCGCCGGGTGAGCTCGGCCCAGCCGTCACCGACTGCCTGCTTGATGAGAAGCTTGATCTTGCCGAAAACTTCCGCGGGCATGACCATCTGCCAGATGCGGGTCATATTCTCACGGTCATCATCGCCGATCAAGGGGAACATCCAACTGGCGAGCTCTGGAAAGCGCTCTGGGGGTACGGTGCTGGTCATCAGGCCGAGCGCCTTGGATTGCTCGGGGAGTGGAATGCGCTCCCTGAAAATGCGGTACAGGTGAGCATCTTCCTTATCCAGGTGTATATCATGATGGAATCTGAGCGCAGCCGTGGCGCGGGTTGATTCCAGCACATCATGTGCCGAAAAGCCGGACATGACTGCCTGAGAGGCTCTCTCCAGGCCGCGATGATCTTCAATATAGGGCGCCACCACATCAGGAGCGATGGCTTCAACGGCGGGAAAAATAGCCAGCTCCTCGCCCCTGGCGTGAATGTCGAGCACAAGGTTAAAGAAGTGAAAGCGCTCAATCTGGGCCTTAAAGTCGGACTGGCCGCGGGCCATGGCGAGGGCGGCGGCATCGATCCCGGCCATGTCTTTGCGAAAGGCATTATGAATGGCAATAATTGCATCTGTGGGTACCGTCATGTCCTTTTCCTCCTGTTCCAGACGTTTTTTATTGCGGATGGCTGACATCGTCCCGGTGAAAGCGGGTGGGGGCGGCTCCGGTCATCCAGGTGGGAGATCTAACGCCACCCATTATCACACCAAATTTGTTGGTTTTAACAATAATGGTGATGAGAATAAAATAAGAAGGGGAGAGAAACAGCAATTGGCTGGCAGCAGCCATGCATTCCAGCAGGCGGTGACGAGCAGGGCGGCGATGGCAGGTAATGCCGCCTGGTGCATCAGGCTTTACCGAGTGTTATTTTTCCATTCAATGTGAATAATATTCATCGTCCGCCCATTTTGCCGGGTTGCCGGTGATGTATCGGTAAATGTCATCGAGGGAGGTTTGGTTGCGAATAATGTGGTCGTAATAATTTCTTTGCCAAACCAGTTGCCTATCCATTCCGGGTAGATTCCAGATACGCCTGGTAGCGCGGGATTTGAATCGACCTATGATCGCTCCCAATGATCCGGGTAACGGGCCATGCGGACGGTCGTCAACCCGTAGGGGCGACCCGTCTTGGCTACCAGGACAAGCGTGTACGCCATCTTCCTGATGATGCAGCATCTCGTCCACCAGGGGATGGGTCGCCCCTACATCGGATCTTTCCTCGATGATAATAATGCCGTGAATGTGGTTGGGCATTATGACGAATATGTCATTATTAATAAACCTAAATTGGTGTGGTAAATCTTTCCATTCAGACCTGACGATATTTCCTACCGCATTGAGAATCATGCGACCAGATTCTATCTTCCCAAATAAACACTGCCGTTGCCAGCAAACTAAAGTTACGAAATATGCTCCAGGTAGACGATAATCGTAATCATGGAGGCGGATGGATTGTCTATGAAGATTGGTAGCAATGGTAGATTTCATTGGATTCGTATCTTAAAACAGGCGGCATTTGCAGCCAGGAAGATTAGTTATAAATATAATCTCATTTATTGAAATTATCACTCGTAACAGGCATTATGAGCAACGGTGTCAATGCGGGTATCATATGTCTACGCCCGGGCGGTAGAGGCGCCTGAGCCAGGGGAGGAGGTTTTTGGGGGGGTACGGGTAGGTGGCGGCGGGTCATTGCGGGCGCTGGCGCAGGCGGGTGACGTTGCGGTTGGCCATCAGCAGGATGATGGGTAGCAGCGCTTTCTGCCAAGCTGCAAAGCGCGGGTACTTATCGGTGGCGAAGTAATCGGAAGCATCCTCCCAGGTGCCATGGTCCTCCCGCACAGCGCCCATGTGGACGAAACCCTGCTCGCCAAAGTTGAACTCGCAGCTGGATTTACCGCTTTCCAGCGAGATGGAATAGCCAAGGGAGCGGCCGCTGGCTTGCAGGCGATCGAGGGCGTTCTGGTAGAAGGGCTTGTCGTTGATGTAGGAATCGATGGGCTTCCAATCGTCATTTAATTGCACTTCCGTCCAGGAGTGCCCGCCCACCTTGGGCAGGAAGGGGAACACGATGCGGGGTAGGATGCCGCGCATGATGCGGATGTCGATCAGCCCGAAATGCAACCGGGCGGGGATGCCGGCGGCGCGGCACAGAGCTACCATCAGCGTGGCTTTCGTGTTGCAATAGCCCACGCCGTAATAAATGGTCTCTGAAGCCTTGACTTCGTCCCACACACGGGGGAAGCCGAACCTGACCTGGTCGCGCACGTAGACGAACAGGCTCTCGACTACCTCGCTGCGGGTCTTGTTGCCATAGGTAAGACGTGATACCAGGTTGGTGATGGTTGGATGTTCTGAATCGGATAATTGGTTAACGGTGCTCATGTTTTTATTCCCTTTTGGGCGCTCGGCCCATTTGGATAGCCAATGATCGGGGCTGTTGATTGGCGGTGTTAACGACTGCTCGGGGTAAACCAGCGGCTCTCGGAGAGCTCTTCAAAGGCGGGGCTGCGCGGCACCTGCTGGAAGACGCGCATGATCTCGGGGGTGGGCGTGGTGGGCTGGCGGGTGAGGAGGTTCAAAATGGTGCCTTCGAGAGAAAGGGACACGGCTTTCTTGCCGTTGGCCTTGAGGAAGTTGTGCTGCACCTTCCAGCGCACGCCCGAGGCAGAAAGCCCGCTGAGCTGGTAGGTGATGGTGAGGGTTTCGCCGAAGAAGACCTCGCGGTAGAAGTTGGCGGTGAGGGAGGTGTAGACAGGCCCGGCACCCAGATGGTCGAAGGCCTCGGGGGGCAGGCCGTGCTCGGTGAAGAAGCGATAGCGCATCTCGGCGGCGGCATCGATGTAGGCAGAGTAGCGCACGTGGCGATTGGCATCGATGTCAGTCCAGCGAACCTCATAGTTCAAGGTGTAGGGATCCATGGAATGCCCTCCAGTGGATTGGTTGGAATAAATATACCCGATTCTGAAGGCGAGTCAAGGGGAAGGAGGAAGTCAGAGAGCGATTAGCGATCAGAATGCAGATTGGAGCAAAAAAAACCCCACCCAACCCCGCATTGGTAAACATAAAAATGGGGCAGAGATATTGGACAGACGGGCAGACCTTCCCTTACGAGGCGAAGACGGAGGAGGGGAGGGTCTGGAAGCGCCAGCATGCAGATTGGGCGGATTTGCGGGCATTCGACGACGGAAAGAATGGCCAGACGGGCAGACCCTCCCCTACGAGGCGAAGATGGAGGAGGGGAGGGTCTGGAAGCGCCAGCATGTAGATTGGGCCGATTTGCGGGCATTCGACGACGGAAAGAATGGCCAGACAGGCAGACCCTCCCCTACGAGGCGAGGGTGGAGGAGGGGAGGGTCTGAAATTGCCAGCGTGCAGATTGGGCGGATTTGCGGGCATTCGATGACGGAAAGAATGGCCAGACAGGCAGACCCTCCCCTACGAGGCGAGGGTGGAGGA
>CAYLPS010000099.1:0-12865 GCA_964385625.1 uncultured Anaerolineaceae bacterium
ATATGGGTGCAAACATTAATGTGAGATAATATTTCAAAGTCGATTGGGGGTGCAGTAATGGCAACCATATTATCACGGGTCTGGTGAATATTAGAGATGGCGAAGAGGAGAGTAATATCCTTGGGGAGGCATAAGAGAGGGCAGAGCCTGGTGGAATTTGCGCTATTGTTACCATTGTTCGTGCTATTAATCATAGGAATTTTTGACCTGGGTAGAGTGTTTTTTTCGTATATAGCAATTACTAATGCCGCGCGTGAGGGAGCGCGGGTAATAACATTTTGGCCAGGTGATACCACAGAAGCGGATGTGGTTGCAGCGGTTCACGATGAAATAGGTTCTTCGCCAATGGTTTCAGAAGACAAAATAAGTAAAATATCAATAGAGTGTGATAATGATTATGATGATGTGCCTGAGGAAATCGCTCTGGCAAATTGCCCACCGGAAGAACCAGTCAGAGTAACTGTAACCTATAATTTTGAACTTATTCTTGATATATTACTTAACCAAACCCTGACATTCAACCGATCAGTAGAAATGATGATGCCATGAATACAAATTATAGATGTGTGCATCGTGGACAAACACTGGTTGAATTTGCATTATTGCTGCCCGTTCTTTTACTGGTGACCATCGTTATTTTCGACTTTGGAAGGGCTGTTTATTATTACAGCACGATCCATAACGCCGCCAGGGAAGGGGCGCGTTTTGGAGTCACTGATCCTGATAATACTGATGGAATGATCGAAGCTGCCGAAAAATATGCGGTTGGCCTGGATATCTTGAATGTTGAGGCATCCTGGGATTATTCAGAACCGGTTGGAAATAATGACACTTACCTAGTTCGTGTAACTGTATACTACTGTTTCACACCAGTAACCCCATTAGTAGAAATATTCGTGCCTGAAAATTCATCTGGACCTTTAGGTTGTAACCACCTGCTATTGACCAGTCAGGCAGAGATGCGTACAGAGGCTGAACCGACCGAATGAGCTTTCCAGGAATACCAATTGGAGGGATCCATGAATGTGCATAAGTTGAAAAGAGAAGACGGTCAAAGCCTGGTGATCGTTGCTCTGGGAATGGTAGCATTCATCGCCATATTAGCTTTGGTGATAGACGGGGGAAATGCTTATGCAGCCAAGCGCCAGGCACAAAATGCTGCAGATGCTGGCGCTTTAGCGGGTGCTCAGTACATGTGACAGCATATTCATGATGATGATGTCTTGCAACAAACTATCGGAAAAGCACAAGAATATGCAGGTTACAATGGTGCAGATCAATATGCCTTAGTTACTCCTGACCTAACCAATGCGATAGTGACAGTAAATGTTACAGTTACGAAATCAACCTATTTTGCGAGTGTTATTGGATATAGCGAGGTGGCTCCGGTAGCTGAAGCTAAAGCAGCATGCCGTGCTCCGGCAGTCGGTACACTCCCGGTTGCCTGGTCTTGTCGAGAAACTGTTACAGGAGAAGTGAAATGCGCAGAGGATGAAGGCCCTTGTCGTACTGAATCAGATCCAACAGGAATGCTATGCACTTATGTATTAATGGATTCGGTAAAAGTCAAAGATAAAAAATGTAAAGATCCCGATGATCCCAATTGTTATATAGAAAATGATCTGATATGCAGTCTTCAAGAAGGTATTCCTCCTAATTGTACCCCAACGGATCCAACGAAAATAGATTGTGATATGGACAACGATTGTATCGATGATTTGATGACTGGAGGCGCACGTAGCTGGCTAGACCTGGATGGTGGTGGCGGTGGTGCTAATGAGCTAAAAGATTGGATCTCGGGTGATGAAGATCCCCCCGAGCTTAAACCGCATACGTGGGTACCCGAAGAGAGTGGTGTCGCGACCAGCATATTTCATACAACAGCAGCTAGCCTCGTGGGAAGGGAAGTGATCTTGCCGGTATTCAATAAAGTTTGTGAAGGTTTACCAACGATATCGGATCCTGAGACTTTAGAACAATGTAATGCTGGTTCGATCGATGATCAATCTTTGATTACCAGTAGTACATTAAACTTCCATCTAATATCATTTTCAGCATTTCATGTCGCTTGTGTGCAAACAGGTAAAAATAAAGTAACTGTCGAAGATGGATATTTTATACATGCATCGGATAAAGATTGCTACGGACACGAAAAAGCTGTCAGCCTTAATCTGATCGATGAAAATGATAAATCAATCGAAGGTTATTTCGTACGATTAGATCTAGGTGGTTACGGCAGCCCGGGTGATTGGTTTGATACTGGTACATTTACCGTTGTCCTAATTCCATGAAAATTTCTGCTGATTTTGGCTGATAAATGAAATATTCACTTTTTCATTCAACTGGTATACAAGCTGCAACAATTACCGGTAATTCTATTGGTTTTAATCTTTAGTCATCAAGGAGGCTTCTCTTGAACCGTCGCGTACTGATCGGAATTGTGATCGCCATCGTGGGGATCGGATTGATCGGGCTGGGCATCCTGGCTATCAACAGCGTGCTCAGGCGCAGCCTGCAGGCGCCCGTGCAGCCCACCCCGGTGGTGGAAGCCACCAGCAACATCCTGGTCACCACGCGCGACCTGGAAATGGGCAATGTGATCAGCCGGGAGGACGTAAAGATGATGCCCGTGCCGGTGAGCCTGGTGCCGCGGGATGCGATGCTGTCCATCGAGTCGGCCTTGGGGAAGATCGTGATGGTGCACCTGGTGCAGGGCGAGATGGTGCTGCAGCACCACCTGGCTGACCCCACCAACATAGCCCACGACATCGGCTACACCATCGGCGATAACCAGGTGTTAATGGCATTCCCGGCGGGCGACCTGATGAGCTCGCTGAGCATCCTGCAGCGCGGCGATAACGTGGATATCTTCGCCACCCTCACCGTGGAGGTGAGCCCCACCATCACCACACCGGGGGTGGTGACCGGCGAGGAGCAGCCAAAGGAATCGCACACCTTCACGTTCGACACCTTCCAGCGCATCCAGATCTCGGCCATCGTCGCCGACGTGATCACCCAAGGGGGGTCGAGCTCCAGCGTGCCCGGGCAGGCACAGCCCACCCCGGCTCCAACCAGCTATAAGATCAGGGCATACCTGTTCGCGCTGGACGCCCAGGATGCCCTGGTTCTAAAGAACCTGCGCGATGCGGGTGCAAACTTCGACATCGTGCTGCGCTCACCCACCTCAAACGCACTGTTCGACATCAGCCCGGTGACCGAGGAGTACCTGGTTCAACGCTATAACCTGCAAATTCCCAAGTAAGCGCCTTGGGGTAGGTGATTTACACTTTAGAGAATACAAAAGATGGAAGATAGAGGTATTGAAGCATGAGCCCAGTAAGCAGACAAATCCGAGTGGTTGTACTGTGTGACCCAGGAGCATCCCAGCAGCAGATCATCGAGACGTTGAAGACGCAAAACGAATTTTCGCTGGTTGACATCCTGTCATCTAAGGAAAGGCTGGCCAGGCAGATCCGCGCCGCAGAGCCGGATATCCTGCTGGTAGACTCGCAGCTGGAAAGCGAATCCACCATGGACATCATCGATGACCTGGCATTGCAGTTTCCCACGGCGGCCATTGTGGCGATCTTGCCGAGCAATGACCCGGTGGTGGCCCAGCAGGTGATGCTGGCAGGGGCGCGGGCATTCCTGATCGCCCCGTTCACGCAGATCAACCTGATCAGCACATTGCGACGGGTGACCGAGCTGGAGGGACGGCGGCAGCAAAGCCAATCCTACATCCCCAGCCAGCTGCCCGAGGCTATGCGGCCTTTGCGCTCGGTCACTTTCTACAGCCCGCGAGGGGGCACGGGCGTCACTTCACTGGCTGTCAATACCGCCATTGGCCTGGCTGAGGAAACCGGCAAGAGGGTGCTCTTATTCGAAGGCAAGGTGTTTTTCGGCCACCTGGAAGTGATCTTGAATCTCAAGGTACAAAATGCATTGTCGGACCTCATTCCGCACGCCTCGAACCTGGACGAAAACCTGATCCACGACGTGGTCTGCCCCCATCCATCGGGAATCCACGTACTGCTTGCCCCGGCCAATGTGCAAATTGCCCAGGGCATCCGTGCGGAGGACATTTACAACATCTTCGTGGGGGTGTCGCGCCATTACGATTACATCGTGGTGGATGCCGGTGGGCCGCTGAACGACATCTCGGTGACCCTCATGGATGCTGCCGACCGCATCCTGCTGGTGAGCACACCCGACCTGGCCACCCTGCACGACACCAGCCGCTTCCTGCAGCTGAGCAGGTCATTGGGTTACCCGGCCGAGAAAATCCTGATGATCTTGAATAAAGCCGGCATTGAAGGCGGGGTGAAACTTAAAGACATCGAAGGCGTGCTGCACACCCAGGTTTATCATCAAATCGCCGATGACCCGGCAAACGTGCTGCGCAGCATAAACCGGGGCATCCCATTCCTGGTATATTACCCCCACAGCAGCGCCAGCAGGTCAATCCAACAGCTGGCGAAAAACCTGATCTCCATCAACCTTCGTGAAGCCGGGCGTGTAGCCGAACCGCTAGTGACACATAAAGCCGGCAGCGACATGCTGCTTGCCTCCAGCCGGTTGGGGTAATAAAACCACAGCAGGCACAGGACTGGCTGAATGTCACCGTTTACCGTTTTTATTGCCATCATACTGGGCATCGTGATCATCATCGTAATTGCTTACGGGTTGGTGATCTATGGATTGAGGGATATTTTTTATGCCGGGCAAGACGTGGGCTCGCGCCTGGCCGATTATGTTGCCTTGCCTGACGAAGACATCCAGATGCAAACCGGCCAGAAGCGGCGTGCGGGATTGGTGCGCCTGCGCCTGCGGATGAACAACATGCTATCAGGGCTGGCCTCTGAGAAACTTAACCTACAGCTGATCAGCGCCAACTGGCCTATTACCGAGACGGAATATGTGCTGATCCGCATTGCCGCGACGATCGTGGCATTCGGCATAGGAATACTGGTAAGCCGCAATGTGGTGGCCGGGTTGGGCCTGGCAGTGATCGTATTTTTTATCCCTGACCTGGTGTTGAAGCGTTCAATATCCCGGCGGCGGGTAGATTTCGGCCGGCAGCTGGTGGACGTTTTGATCCTGATGACCGGGGCTGTGCGGGCCGGATACAGCCTGCCCCAGGCAATCGAGGTGGTGAGCAAGGAGATGAAGTCACCCGCATCGGATGAATTCCGGCGGGTAAAACATGAAATTGGCCTGGGCTTATCGCTGAGCCAGGCGCTCACCAACCTGACCGCCAGGATGGAAAATGATGACCTTTACCTGGTGGTGACTGCCATCAATATCAATACGCAGGTGGGTGGCAATATCGTCACCATGCTGGAAGCGGTCACTGAGACCATCCGTGAGAGGGTACGTTTGTTCAGCGAGGTACGCGTGCTGACTGCGCAACAGCGCTTCGGCAGCTACGTGCTCACGTTCATGCCGGTGGCCATGGCAGCGGCCATGTTTGTGATCAACCCTGAATACATGATGCGCCTGTTCAAGCCGCCCGAGCCCTTCCTATTATGCATTCCTGCCGGCGCGGTGGTGATGGTGATCATCGGCAACATGGTGGTCAGGCGGCTGGCAAAAATCGAGGTGTGAGGGATACATCATGCAAATTTTGATGCAGGTCACGATCAGCGCTGTTTTGGGCATCGCCGGATTCGCCGTGCTGCTATTAAGCTTTCGTTGGCTGAAAACCAATACGATGAGCAAGCGCCTGGTGCAATACGTTGAAACACCCCTCGAAAACTCGGACCTGCGCAGCAGGATCGTGCGCAGCCAATCCCGGATCATCACCGGGTCGTTTGGCAGCCGGGTGATTGTTCCCACCATAAAATGGATCGGGGCGTTGTTCGGGCGCATCACCCCAGCCGGTTCGATTGAAAACCTGGCGAGAAAACTGATGATCGCCGGCAACCCGATAGGCTTAGGCGCCAAGGAATTCTACGGCATCAACATTGCTTCCGCTTTGTTGGGGGTTTACCTGGCATTTGTGATCATCCGCAGGGGCACCACAACGCTCAACGTTGCTTTGAGCGTGCTGATATTGATATTACTATACTATTTTCCCAAAGCCTGGCTGCAAGCACGCGTATCCAGCCGGCAAAATAAAGTTCGGAAAGGCTTACCGGATGCGCTTGACATGCTCAGCGTGTGCGCCACCGCCGGGCTGGGGTTTGACCAGTCATTACAGCGGGTGAGTGAATATTGGGATACACCCATCGGCCACGAGTTCGGCCGGGTGATCAACGAGATGGAGATGGGATTAACCCGTCGCGATGCGCTACGCAACCTGTCAGATCGGCTGGAAATCCGCGAAGTGGCAAGTTTCGTGGCGCTCATCCTGCAAACTGAACAGCTGGGGATGAGTATCAGCGATACATTGCACGCCCAGGCAGAGCAGATGCGGATCGAGCGCCGCTTCAGGGCACAGGAACAGGCTCAAAAGGCGCCCATCAAGATGTTAATCCCCATGGCGATGTTAATCTTCCCGGCGCTGCTCGCCGTCATCCTGGGGCCAGCCATCCCGGCCATCATGGATGCATTTAAAAACTTATAACAAAACATAGAGCTTATTGGTAGGGTGAGAATTATTTGGAGGCAAAATGAGCACGACTGAAACTGGATCATACCTGGACTCACCAGCCTTTAACGAGGCGATGGGTCATTTCCGCATCGGCAGGTGGGATGAAGGTCTGCAGAAGCTGGGCGAAGTGGAGAAAAAATTCCCCATGGCAACCGACCTGAGAAGCATCCGCCAGGAGATGGAGGTGAGGGCGCGCATCTCTGAGTATGAAGCCGAGGAAAACAAGCGCAACCGGCGCAAGAACCTGGGAAAATTCACCCTGAGGCTCATCGCCTCGCTGGTGATCATGGCCGTGATTGTGTTCGCCATCTCAACCTATTCAAAGATGATCCAGGCGCAATGGGCAAAAACCCAATCAGATATCACCAAGAGTTGGGAACAGGTACAGCAAGGAGTGGAATTTCGAAATGCCAACCAGCTGCTCTCGGCTGGAAAATCTGACGAGGCGCTGGCAGCCTTCCAGGCAATCGAGGCACAAAACCCCAATTATCCGGGGATTAGCGATGCCATCGCCCAGGCCCAGGCTCTCAAAGATGTGGAAATCTTGTATTCACAGGCTATGAACCTGCTGCAGATAGGAGATTCAGCGCAGGCGCTCGACCTGCTGCAAAAAGTGAGCGCGAAAATGCCGAATTACCGGGATGTTTCCCTGCAAATCAAAAGCCTTCGCAGCGAGACTGAAATGACATCGATCTTCGAGGAGGCTGAGCAGGCCTTCTCGGAGGCCCGTTACGAAGATGCCATCACCAACTACGAATCACTGCGCATCATGGACCCGGATTTCAAGACGGCGACCATCGCTGAAAACCTGTTCCAGAGTTATATCAAGGCGGCTCAGTTACTACTGCTTTCGCCGGTGCCCACCCTCGACACATTAAAGAAAATAGACGAGTATTTTAGCAAGGCATTATCCTTGAAACCGATGGACCGGGAGGCCCTGGCAGCCCGGACCCAGGTGCGCACGATCATCGAAGATAGCATCATCAATGAATATGTCAAACAAGCCCAAGACGCACTGGCCGCGGCGCCTGACGCGTTGGAAGCACAGCAAGCGGCTCGAAATTACCTGAGCCTGGCATTAGGGGTGAGGGATAATGACCCGAATGTGTTGTTGCAATTCAGGCTCGCCCAGGCTTATATCAAGGCAGTAGATGATTTTACAGCCAGTAAATGGGATGCGACGATCCAAGGGCTGGAATATGTCGTCGAGCAGCAAGCCGGATACGCCAGTGGAACCGCCTTGCAAACCCTCTACGATGCGTACATCGCCAGGGGAAGCGATTATATTGCTTCGGGCGAGTATGCACTGGCACTGGAGGATTTTCAGCGCTCTGCAGTGTTGGCACAGCAGCTTCCCGAGTCAGATACATTAGCATTTGAAGCGCAAATAATGATTGGCGAAGCCCAGGGCTCACTCAACCATTACCAGCAGGCAGTGCAAATCTACCAGGATGCCATCAATTCGATCGGCCTGCGAGAGCGCATCCTGGCGCTGCAGAACACACTGACCGACAGCCTTAGCTACGCGGAGTACCTGGCAGATGTAGGCAATTACCAGAGTGCATTTTATGCCTATGAAAATCTGATCAGCAACCGGGTGAAAGCTTATGATCAATCCGTGGTAGTCACCGTTAAAAGCGGGGATTATCTATCCATGCTTGCGCACCGCTATAAAACCACGGTGGCGGCAATTTTATCGGCAAATGACATGAATAATCAACCGCGCTTAACCCCCGATACCCAATTGATTATTCCTACCCTTCCATAGGGAAAACAATGGAGATGCATTAATGTTTACCAATCGACCGGCTAAAAATGGACGTACGATAAATCCAAATGATTATGACATGCTGGCTGAGGCCAAGGCCATTGGCGCAAGCGATCAGATCTCGGCCGACGCCTACATGATCCGCGACCGGGTGCAACGCCGGTTGCTGGCCGAAGCGGATGGCGAGGTTGACCTTTCACACCTGCCGCAAATGCACCAGATGATCGAGGCGCTGTTCAACAGGATCCTGACCGAGGAGAACCTGCTCTATACACGCGCAGTCCGCAGCCGCCTGCTGGATTGGGTGATAGCCGACATCCTCGGCTTTGGACCCATCGAACCACTGCTCAAAGAACCCAGCATCACCGAGGTGATGGTCAATGGCTTCGATAATATCTACATCGAGCGCTATGGGAAGGTGGAAAAAACCAAGATCACTTTCGAAAACGAAGCCCACCTGATGCGCATCATCGACCGTATCGTGGCTCCATTGGGCAGGCGGGTGGATGAATCGTCCCCCATGGTGGATGCCCGTTTGCCGAATGGCTTTCGCGTAAACGTGATCATCCCTCCCCTCTCGCTCATCGGCCCGATGATGACGGTGCGCAAGTTTGCCCAAACCCCCTTCACTGCGCAAGACCTGGTGGCAAATGGCACCCTCACCACTTCGCTGGTCAATTTTATGAAAGCCTGCGTGGAGGCGAGGGTGAACCTGGTGATCTCCGGAGGCACAGGCTCAGGCAAGACTACACTGCTGAACGTTGTTTCGGCATTCATCCCCAGCCATGAGCGCATTATCACCATCGAAGATATCGCCGAGCTGCAGCTGAAACAGGAGCACGTCGGGCGGCTGGAAAAACGCCCGCCTAACGTGGAAGGAAAAGGCGAGGTCACCATCCGCCAGCTGGTGATTAACTCGCTGCGCATGCGCCCCGACCGCATCATCGTAGGCGAGGCGCGCGGCGGCGAGGCGCTGGATATGCTCCAGGCGATGAACACTGGCCACGATGGCTCAATGACCACCATCCACTCCAACAGCCCACGCGACACCCTGCGGCGTATCGAAACCATGGTGCTGATGGCTGGGCTGGAGCTCCCCCTGCGCGCCATCCGCGAGCAAGTCTCCTCAGCCATCGAGCTGATCATCCACATGGAACGCATGCGGGACGGCACGCGCAAGGTTGTGCATGTGGCCGAGGTGCAGGGCATGGAAAGCGATACGATCATCATGCAAGACCTGTTCCTGTTCGAGCAAACCGGCATCCAGAATGGCCGTGTAATGGGCGTGCTGAAATCAACCGGATTAAGGCCGAAATTCGCCGAGAAATTCGCCATCAACAACATCGACTTGCCGGCAGATATATTCAACGTGGGCACCGTGGTATAGGCTGGCAGGCGCTAATTAAAAGCCTCCAGCTAATTCATCGAGCCCCACATCCTGGCTTCAGATTTCTTCTGGGGGGAAAAATTACCTATTACAATGATGTAACCGCCCGTAACTAATCTTTCGGGCGGATCATTTTTTGTGGTGATAGGACCTGTTCCAATTGTTCACGGCTCAGGTATCTCTTCTCCAGCACAACTTCGACAACCGATTTACCCGTTCGCAAGGCTTCCTCGGCTATTTCAGTGGCTTTATCATATCCCAGGATCGGGTTAAGGGCAGTCACCAGCCCGATGCTGTTCTCCACCAGCTGCCGGCAGTGCTCGCGGTTGGCAGTGATGCCATCGATGCAGCGCCGTACCAGGGTGCGGCAGGCGCGCCCCAGCAAATCGGATGAGGTGAACAGGTTGTAGGCGATTACGGGCTCCATGGCGTTCAGCTCCAGCTGCCCGGCTTCGGCTGCCATGGTCACTGTCAGGTCATTCCCGATGACTTCAAAGGCAACCTGGTTGACCACCTCGGGGATGATGGGGTTCACTTTGCCCGGCATGATGGACGACCCTGGGGCCATGGGAGGCAGGTTGATCTCTCCCAGACCAGCTCGCGGCCCGGAGGAGAGCAGGCGCAGGTCGTTACTGATCTTTGAGAGCTTGACCGCCACGCGTTTGAGGACCCCCGAGAGCTGCACGTAGGCGCCGGTATCCTGGGTGGCTTCCACCAGATTTTGCGATTCCACCACGGGTACACCGCTGAGCTCGCGCAGCTTGCTGGTAACCATCCCGGCGTAGCCGGCCGGGGCATTCAGCCCTGTGCCAATGGCAGTGGCTCCCAGGTTGATCTCTCGGACCAGGGCCTGGGCATTTCTCACCCGGGCAATATCCTCGCCAACGGTCACACTCCAGGCTTCGAACTCCTGACCCAGGGTCATGGGGACGGCATCCTGAAGCTGGGTGCGTCCCATCTTGATCACATCGGCAAACTCCCCTCCTTTCCTGTGCAGCGCATCCTGCAATGCCTGCATTTCCGTAATCAGCCCGTCCATCTTCATGCTCAGGGTAAGACGCAGAGCGGTGGGATAGACATCATTGGTGGATTGGGACAGGTTCACGTGATTGAGCGGATGCAGCACGTCATAATGTCCTTTTGGGTAACCCAGGTGCTCCAATGCCCGGTTGGCGATGACCTCATTGGCGTTCATGTTCGTGGAGGTGCCCGCTCCACCCTGGATGACATCCACCACAAATTCGGAAAGCAGCTCCCCATTCAGGATATCTTCACAAGCCTGGGTGATGGCTTGCGCCAGGTTGGCTGGCAGCAATCCCAGCTCCAGGTTGGTGAGGGCTGCCGCTTTCTTGATCAATGCCAATGAATGGACCAGGCGCGGGTAATGCGAGATTGGGATGCCTGTGATGGCGTAATTTTCCACTGCCCGCAGGGTCTGGATGCCATAATAATGCTCCTCGGGTATTTCACGCTCACCCAGCAGGTCGTGCTCGAGACGCGTCTTAGCCATTTTCACTCCTCCATCAAGGACAGCTGAACGAAAATATCTTTAATGCCTGGTCCACCTGCACAGCCAGGTACCGGTTATCATACGACCAGTCAGTTTCAATGGCAGTGCCATACTGGCCGATATCCAGCGGGTACAGGGTGCTATTTTTTACATCGATCACCCAGGCATTATCCCGCTCATCGATGTAGGCAATGTGCTGCTCGTCCCACGACCAGTTGAGCTGCCCGGGAAGGCTTGCATATATCTCCGGAATGGTGGAAGGCTGGTGGGTACGGGGCGACCACATCCCCCAGGTTCGTTGGCTGGGATCTCCCACCAGGCTGGAGCTACCATCATCCAGCGAAATATCCATCGTTTGCATGCAATCCGGGCCGCATGACACCATGACCCTTAACCGGCTATTATCCAACCATCCGAGCACGGATTTCTGGCTGGAATAGTTATCGGTGCGGGCAGTATCACCGGGGAACAAGTCGAGGGCAGGGCTTGCATCGGGATATGCCAGGCCGACGGTATACAGGTTATCGTTTCTCCGCAAGACCAGGTAGGCAATGGCGCTGCCATCCGGAGACCATGACAGCTCTCCGGCTGCACCGCTTGCCAGTGAAACGGGGTTGCCGAATTCAGGAGCAGAGAGCAGGCTCAGCTCACCTACATTCCAAATCGTCGTCTGGGTGGCGGCAATGTAAGCCACCGAATTATTCACCGGTGACCAGGCGATCAGGTCACCCTGAGGTTGCCCTGCGCGGATCATGCCCTGCTCTGCCACAATACAAGCCCGGGATAAGGTCACCTGCATGCCAGGCACGCTGGAGGTGGGCACCGGCGTGGATGTGGGCTCTTGCGAGCCTTGGCCCAAGACTGAACAAGCTGAAATTATAAAAACAATAATAGTGCAGCCGGCCAGTTTTATCCAAACATGAGAAGGAAGTATCGCCATGCGGGAAGAATTATAACGTTAGCTATGAATTCATGCGACCTGTTTCTGGATTGTAAATCTCGCCGCTACGGATACGGGTGTTTGTTAAACCAAAAACCTGCCGTAGAACGACAGGTCTCGGTTGACGTAGTAGATGGTTCAGATTACATGGGGATAACGTTGGCAGCCTGCAAACCCTTGGGGCCTTTCTCGATGGAGAACTCCACCTTCTGGCCTTCCTGGAGAGTGCGGTAACCGTCAGACTGGATCGCCGAGTAGTGCACGAAGACGTCTGCGCCATCAGGCTGAGACAGGAATCCGTAGCCCTTGCTCCCATTGAACCACTTGACTGTGCCGACAATTCTTTCAGACATTGAGTTTACCTCCGTAAGGTATGAAAAAAAATATGTGGTACGCCTTCAAATCCATCGGAGCAGTCAAAATAAAAAGGCCCAAGGAGCGAGCCTTGGACCGTCTTCATTACTACGTGCAACGAGAACTTTCTGGCCTTCCTACAGGATGCTAGTCTACCAGTAAACCTGAATCTCGTCAAGAACTTTTATGAGTATCGATTAGACTAAGATTAACAAAAGCCTATGATTGCAGACGGTGCTACATTTTATAAAAGAATAATTACCTGGATTCCACGTCTGATATATTTTGCCAACAAATTCACCCCAGAAGGGTGA
>CAYLPS010000100.1:0-12732 GCA_964385625.1 uncultured Anaerolineaceae bacterium
GGGTGGGGGTGTGAGTAGATACATAACGTCGTAATTACTCACATATTCATCGGAGTTCATTACCAGCCAGGATTTCTCATCATCTATATCATATTTAATATGCCAAAATTCTTCTTCAATATCAGGTATATCGAAAAACGGGTGAGTAATTAAATGATTTGTTCCTCTTTATTTTTTTCGCGAAACAAATCCCCTTGTCAAGGGCCCGGTTGTCCTGCACTCGCATTAGGAGTTCTATTACCTAGCGCACTCCTCCGTCCTACGCGACTTTCTCACCCTGGGTAAACAGAAACAACTGGTCAGCGCTCTAGCGAATAAATTTCCTGCGAAGGCTCCGCCATACCAGGGCTATCTGGTAAACGCCATGCTCACTTCGATCTCCGCCTTGCTGGTTTTCGCCTGGGCCACATCTCTGATGATGATCTTGCAGGTGGCGGGGTTGAGCACGATCGGGATGGATGTGGATTGGGTGATCGTGTAGTTGAAGTTTTGCGCCTCCTGGCAGGTGAGGTACACGTTGAATGATCCCTTGATCAGGTTGGCGGATAAAGTGTAAATCCCCGGGTCATTGACCGTGAAAATAAAATCCGAGTGCGAATATTTATTGCGTATAGTAAAAGGTGTGCTGCCAACCGTCCAGAATTCATATTTGTCGTTGGCATTGCTGGAATAAATATAATGATCTCCTATGGTGATATCCTGCTGCCAGGGTGTCCAGCCTTCACCCTTGGCACCACAGGTGGCAATTTCGGTCTCCTTGTCGATCCACACTTTTCCATCTGCGGTGCCGTTTGGATCGCACACCATGTGGACGTTCGCCGCGCCAAATAGCACGTTTGGATATGCGGCTGTATTTGACCAGGGCGTGATCGTACCCGACCCCGAATAGATCAGCGCTGGGCTGATGATCGTCAGCCCTTCAGCGGGCAGGGGGTTTGGGGCAACCTGTGGAACATTCGCCGCGCTGGACCCTTCTGAATTAGCCGGACCTGGCGCCTGATTGACCACTGCCGGCAACACCACTTGTTGGGTCATCAGCGCCTGTACCTGGGTGCTCAGTGATGAATTGGTGGCTTCCAATTGGCTGATCTGAGAGCTTTGACAACCGCTGATAATTAGGGATATCAGCATGAACAGGGCAATACAGAAAAACTTTTTCATTTCTCTCCTCCAGGCAATGTGAAGTTTTACCTTGTAATAAGCTGTTCGAAATTGCTCAAAAGTTCTTGGAATATCGGCGATTTTTTAAAATATTTTATGCATCCTTACTTTACTACTTTTACTTGATATATGCAATAGAAATATTAATTATTGGGTTAGGGTTTCATTTTTTATTGCGTAAATGAAGCATCGGGGTTAAAATTAGGAGGATCGCCTGTAGTGCTGGTTATTAAATTGCTTAAAAAATTGTCCTTCGCCATTATCTTTTTAATTTGGCAATAGCAGATAATCACCGGAGAACATATAAATTATTACGCGTTACGCGAGTGGCAAATCCTGGCTTCATTGAAAATAGTCGGGAAAAAATGCGAACTTTTATCGGTTATATCTGGTTTTGTGACAACGACAACTATTACTTTTCTAGCTGATCTTGTGCGAATGCATCTGACATTACAAATATATATGGGGAGTTAACGCTATGAAAAAGATCCTGTTTACTTTTCTTCCGGTTTTTCTCGCCAGCTCGCTGCTTGGAATATTATTCTTTCTCATGCGCACTTCCAGCATGGCATTGGCTGCATCATCTATTTCAATTGCCCCAGCGGAGATCGTGGTCAATACCCTGGAAGATGAGCAAAACGAAGACGATGACTGCTCCCTGCGCGAAGCCATCGCTGCCGCCAACACCAATGCACCGGTAGATGCTTGCCAAAGCGGTGGTGTGCTCACCGATACGATCACATTCGATGTTTCGGGCTTTATCACTGTAACAAGTCAGTTTTCGGTGACCTCCGGTGGACCGCTGGTAATTGATGGCGGAGGGGCCATTACGACCACCGGTAAAGGATTGACGCGGGTCTGGTGGGTGGATCCGGGCAGCCAGCTAACCTTGAAACAACTTGCCGTGACGGGCGGCTATGTTCTTAATGACAGTGGCGCGGGACTGTACAACAATGGTGGAAGTTTATCCATCACGCAGTGTGTGATCTCCAATAACCAATTTGACCTATCCGAATCCGTGGATTACTATGGTGGCGGCATTTATTCAGCAGGAGGAACTTTGAACGTGGTGGATAGTCAATTTTCTGGAAACGGCTCGGACGATAGGCTTAGCCACGGGGGTGGAATTGCTGCCATTGGCACCACCGGCAAGATCCTTGGCACTACTTTCCAAAACAATACTGCTGTAGGTTGCCTGGAAGGTATCCCATGTTTTAAAATTGGTGGTGGTGGCATCTACCTAGAAAATTCCTCATTTGTGATTCAGGACAGCGCATTTATCAGCAACACTTCGCTTGGAGGCGCCGGTGTTTATAATAGCCTCAGTTCTATTACCATCACCAACAGCACACTTAAAGGGAACACTGGCAAAATGGGAGGCGGGATTTGGAATCATGGCAATATGGTTGTTTCAAATAGCACCTTTGAGGATAATCATACCAGTGAAGCAGGTGGTGCTATATATAATTACAACCATATGGTTATTGACACGAGCGTTTTCACTGGAAATAGTAGTTCTAGTGGGGGCGCAATTGGGACCTATGGAGACATGATTATCTCCGATAGCACCTTCAGTGGCAACAGCAGCGATAATGGCGGCGCTATTAACAACCTAGATCATTTATTCATTTCTGGCAGCACCTTTTATAATAATATGGCTCAAGAAAGCGGTGGCGGGTTATTTAATGATTCTAGAGTGCTTTCTCTCGCCAAAAGAATCACAATCACCAATACTACCTTCACATCGAATCATGCAATGAACCAGGGCGGGGGGATCTATAATGCTATGCAAACTTCGGATATCATCAACAGTACTTTCTACGAAAATTGGGCAGATGGCGGTGGAGGTGGTATTTATATTCTTAATGATTTTTTTGCCATATCGGTTACATTGACGAACACGATCATAGCCAACAATTTATTTGGAGGCGATTGCTTTAATTCTTCGTTCATAATCGATGGTGGCCATAATATCTCATCAGACGACACCTGTGGATTTGATGCCTCGAATGATTCGATGCCGAATACCGACCCAAGGCTCGCTCCATTAAAAAATAACGGCGGTCCCACCGAGACCCACGCACTTCTTTGGGGTAGTCCGGCTATTGATGCCGGCGACAACTCATCCTGTCCACCCATAGACCAGCGCGGTATCACCAGGCCATTGGATGGTGACTGGAATGGTCATGCAGTGTGCGACATCGGCGCATATGAATTCGTCAGTCCACCCATCCGTGGCCGCATTTTTCTGCCTCTGCTCCTGAAATATGACGATCCCCTAAGGGTCCCGATTTTTACTTTCTGGGTAAACTCTCGACCATGATATACACAGGCAATATTGAGATTATTAGTTAGTCTACCCCCTAAATTTTTCTATTAAGCACCTCTCCTGATAGCTTGTATGGGTGATACCTGTTTATGAAGTGAAATCGCCCACTATAAATGATTCTGGGCTGGAATACTTTGACAACTTGCCGTGTTTCCTTTACAATCAACGTTTGCATGAATCAAGCTAACTAAGGAAGGTTTTTTAATAATGAAAGAATATACGACTGAATCCATTCGGAATATATCCCTCGTGTCTCACAGCAGTGCGGGCAAAACCATGCTGGCAGAGGCATTTCTGCACTTCACAGGAGCCACCACCCGTCTCGGTAAGATCGAAGATGGCACCACCACCTCCGATTTCGAGGAGGAGGAGATCCGCCGCGGGATATCTTTATCCACCTCTGTAATCCCGGTCGAATACCGGGGTTATAAGATCAACTTTTTAGATACACCCGGTTATACCGATTTCATTGGCGAGGTAATCTCCGCCCTGAGGGTTTCCGATAGCGCCGCGGTCCTGGTCGATTCAGTCGCAGGGGCAGAGGTTGGCACGGAAATCGCCCTGCAGTATTGTGACCAATTCAAATTGCCCCGCCTCATCATCATCAACAAGATGAATCGCGATAATGCCAATTTCCGCAAGGCACTCGATTCAGTGCAGCAAATATCTGATAAGCGCCTCATCCCTGTTCAGCTCCCCTGGGGCGAGAAAGCCGATTTCAAAGGCGTGCTAGATCTCTTGACCATGAAAGCCTATGCTGGCGCCGGGGATACTGCTTCGGATATCCCGGCTGAATATAAGGATGAGGTCGAAGCAGCTCGCATGCAATTGATCGAGGCTGCAGCCGAGGGTGAAGATGCTCTGCTGGAAAAATATCTCGAAGGCAACGAGCTCTCTTCCGAAGAGATTCTGCGCGGTTTCAAGAAGGCAATATTCGCTGAAGCCTGGGTGCCGGTCTTTGTGGCGGCTGGCACAGCTGAAACAGGCTTGGCTCCTTTACTGGATGCCATCATCAACCTGATGCCTTCACCCCTTGAAGCCGCCCCCGCCATCGCCCAGGGCAAGGATGGTGAAGAAAAAATAACCCCTGCAGATAATGAGGCCTTAGCTGCCTATGTATGGAAGACCACCGCTGATCCCTTTGTGGGGCGTATTTCCTACTTCCGTATCTACTCCGGCACCATCAGCTCAGATTCTCGTGTGTGGAACCAGACCAAGAGCGTTGAAGAGCGCTTTGGTACCGTCCACATCCTGCGCGGGAAGGAGCAGATCCCCATGAAGCTCATCCATGCTGGAGATATTGCCTCCGTCCCCAAGCTGAGCGCCACTGCCACTGGCAATACTTTCTGCGATAGAGGCCACCCGCTTAACCTGTCGAACCCGGTTTACCCGCACGCCTTGTACAGCGTAGCCGTCTTCCCCAAGACCCAGGCCGATTCAGCAAAGATCAGCCCCACCCTCACCCGTCTGTGCGAAGAGGATATGACCCTTTCCTGGCGACAGGAGCCCAGCACGAACCAGACGATCCTGCAGGGTATGGGCGACCAGCATATCGATGTCGCCATTCGTAAGGCTGAGAGTAAATTCCAGACCAGTCTACTTACAGAGATCCCCAAAGTACCTTACCAGGAGACGATCACCAAACAATCTGCATCCCAATATCGCCACAAGAAGCAGACCGGCGGTGCAGGCCAGTTTGCCGAAGTATTTATGCGCGTTGAACCATATCAGGAGGAGGAGTTTTCCTTTACCAATGATGTGTTCGGTGGCGCCATTTCCAACAGCTTCATGCCAGCCATAGAGAAAGGCGTACGCAGTGTGATGAAAGAAGGCGTGATAGCTGGTTACCCGGTGCTTAATGTGCACGTCTCAGTATACGATGGAAAAGAGCACCCGGTCGACTCCAAGCCGATCGCCTTCGAGACTGCCGGGCGAGAAGCCTTCAAGCTGGCTTTTAAAGATGCAGGCCCAGTCTTGCGCGAACCAATCATGAACGTCCGCATCGTCGTCCCTGAAGAGAATATGGGTGATATCCTGGGCGATCTGAACACGCGGCGGGCGCGCGTGCAGGGCATGGACACTGAAAAAGGTTTCTCAGTTGTGACAGCCCAGGTGCCCCTGGCAGAGATGCAGCGCTATACAACCGATCTGCGCTCCAAGACCGGTGGTCGAGGTGTTTTTACCATGGAATTTGATCACTATGAGATTGTCCCCAGCCACATTGCCGAGCAAGTGATTGCTGCCCGACTGAAAGACATTCAGGCCGCCAAGGAAGACAAGGATTAGTTTCGTTGGATTGTTAACATCTACCTATCGTATACCGTAGGGGTGGGCCACGACCCACCCTATTATTTTGCCTATCCGATTTATCTTATGGTGTTTTTTTCTCCCTCAAGGTGAGAGGCCAATCTTAATTTCACAAAAAGCCATGGTGCAATACCAGTAGCCCAAAATCCGAGGATTGAATAGCGTATATATCGCCCACCATAGGAGAGCGGGGTATCCACCTCAGGGAATAATGACCCTAACCCGATATATAGGGCCAGCACGCCAATCACACCCACTATATAACGCACCAGGAGCTTCCACCACGGGTCGTGAGTGGTAAAGCCCCCCAACTTGGAGATCCAGATCCAGCCAGCTGCCAGGCCGAATAATGCACCCGGGCCGGTCAGCACGTTGTGGTACGAGAGTGGGTCGATGGGGGGTTCGGATGGGAAGGCCAGGTGGGCGTTGTTGATCCACTCCATCGGCGGGTTCCAGCCGCCCAAAGTCAGCTGTGCCAGGAAGGCAAGCAGGATTAGGAAGAGAGAGAACAGGAAAGTGAAGAGAACCTGAGTACCTGCGCGATACTTCTTGATCCAGCTAATGACGGGTTTTTCCAATTTGAGCAGCACTAGCAAGATAATCGCCCCGAAAACCCAGCCAAACAAGATGTCATGCGGGAAGTGTACTGCCAGGTATATACGAGATACTCCGATTAAAAACATGAGGATGACCGCGATAAGCCAGACGGCTCGCCTATTGATCCACCCAGCCAACCTTCCCCACACGACCACAGAGTTTTGAGTATGCCCGCTAGGTAGGCCGAAGTTCGTCTCTGCTGCTCCCAGCACCTTAACATTACTGCTATACCAGTAGGGTCGCGGCCCATGAAAAAACATTTTTAGGATTGAAACCGTCGACTCACTGATCATCAGATATATCGCCAGGCGAATTCCCAGGTTTGCATCCACACACCACAGGATCGCAGGAGCTACGACCAGATAAAACTGCACCCCGCCCAGGAAAGTGAACAGCTGCATGATGGGTGTGAGCCAGGCACCCAGCGATTGAAACCACTGTATGATTTGCAATCCAATGGTAAATATGCTTTCCATATGCCCTCCCTAATTGAAGGATGATAGAAAACTGATTTGCCTGTTTTAATTATAGACTCAATATTCAAATCAAGAGGCTGGAGCGGGTCGTGGAATATAGCGCGCGCTGATCACAATGGAGAGCAATATCATGCCGAAGCCAACCAGATACATCAGGTGCGGGTCAATCTGGTACAGGTAGCCTGCTACCGGAGGCGCAAGGATTATAGCCGATGATCCCACGGTTTCTGTGATGCCATACGCCAGACCCATACGGGACTGGTGTACCAGGTTTTTGGTTTGGACGGTTGCCAGCGAACGTGCAAATCGGTAACCCCCAATCAGGAAATATCCCAGGCAAAACCAGGCAAACGTATTGCCCCGCCAGAGTGTCAGCGTGAATATTGCTACCGCAGCCTGTGCCACCAGGTATCCGATATGTGCTTTTAGATTGCCCAAACTTAGGTTCAGGATCACGATTCCCAATCCAGAGATCATTCCTAAGACGCCGATTGATTCCAGGGATATCTGGTGCTGGTTCTGTAAATAATTTGCAGAAAGTGGCTGGGTCAAATACATCGAAAAGCCGGCCAGGAATATCACAGATAGGTAGCTAATGAAGCGCCTGTTGATGAATTTGCCATTCGTACTCTCATTCGGCTCATGTGGATCAATCGGTTGTGGTCGAATGAACACCAGGACGATGAATGAAACGACGAACAGGCTCCCGGCGATCAGATAAATTGTCCGCAATCCATATCTTTCACCCACCTGGCCCCCCAGCCATGGCCCGACAACTGCCCCGATGTTATACAAGGCCGAAATCATCGTGATTGCCCTGCCAACACTTAATTTGCCTCTCGCTGCGGTGATATAGCTGTTCATCGGGGAAGAGACAAATGCGGTTAGGTTATAAACCAGCATTCCGATGACAAATAAGGTTAATCCGGGGGCTATGGCCATCAGCCAGGTGGCAACCGTGGCCAGGATCCAGGCAACCATCAAGAGCGGTTTGCGCCCAATGCGATCCGCCAGGTGTCCAGCGGGTATATGGGCTATCGTCATCGCAATCCCAGCGGCTCCAAAAATCGCCCCGATAGTAACCGGGTTCGCACCCAATTGTTGCAGGTAGAGTGGCTGGAAGATAAAGAACATCCCCTCACCCACTCCCCAGGTCATCAGGGAGATACCAAGCAAGATTAAATCACTGCTCATGGAGGTTACCAGTAAAGCTCAGATTAATTGCTCTATCTCTCTAGGCAGGCTGGTCAGGCACTCCATGCCGGTATCCGTGATGACGACATCATCCTCGATGCGCACCCCGTTCCTACATGGCAGATAGATACCAGGTTCGATGGTGAAGGTCATGCCTGGTTCAAGCACCATGAGATTACCGTCCCGAATATATGGAGCTTCATGCCCTTCCATTCCCAGCCCATGCCCCAGCCGGTGGGTGAAGTATTTTCCATATCCGGCTTGCTTGATCACCTCACGGGCTGCCTGATCTACCAGTTGGGCGGTAACCCCTGGCCGGGCGGCTTCTCGACCGGCGGTATTGGCAGCCAGCACGATCTGCCCAATCCTCTCGAATTCTGCCTCTACCTCTCCAATGGAGAAGGTACGCGTGATATCAGAGAAATAACCATTGTGGCTGGCTCCCCAATCGATCACCAACAGATCACCCATCTCAAGCTTTCGCTCAGATGGGGTGGCATGTGGATTTGCACTATTGGGCCCGCCAGATACAATCGGCGAGAAGGGGATTTCCGGGTTACAACCAGCGCGAAATAGCTGTAAAGTCAGTTCAGCTGCCAGCTCTCGTTCTGATATGCCTATTTTCACCTGTGAAATGGTATTCTGAAGGGCATGTTGGGCGATTTCAGTCGCAGTGCGCATTGCAGCTAATTCGACTGCATCCTTGTACATGCGTAACTTCGCCAAGCTCTCCTCGCTGGATATGAATTGGGTATTTGGTGCTGCGTTAGATAATAATTCGAATTCTAAAAATCTGAGTTGTCTTGGTTCTACGCCGATGAGTTTACCCTTTAACTCAGCGGCTTCGCTACCGCGTTTGAAAGCCGCTTCCCAACTACCTGGATCTTCTCCATATGAAAATGCCTGAATCTCGTATGCGAGGTGTTTAATCTTTTCAAGCTCCAATTCTGGCAAGATGATGATTGGATCTCTACCGGGTAGAAATATTACAACAACCGGCCGTTCGGACAAATGAAAATGCAGGCCGGTCATATATACCAGGCTTGGCCCTGGATTTAGCACCATTGCGTCTACCTGGGAATTCTTGATAATTCTGTTTAATTTTTCCTGTCTGGATATTTGGGGATTCGTTTCAGATTGTTTCGCCATACTGTTTTGCCCTTTGGACTTAGTATCGTAGAATTATAGCCTGATTGGTGTCCAATTGGCGAAGGAGCACACAAAAGCAATTATGCTCGGTCTTGTGCTTGACACTGAAAGATGCCTAAGATACAATCTTGCTGGATATACGAGGGCCTGTAGCGCAGTTGGGAGCGCGCTTCAATCGCACTGAAGAGGTCGAGGGTTCGAATCCCTCCAGGTCCACTCGGACGTTCTGCAAGGGCCCATAGCGCAGTTGGGAGCGCGTCTCAATGGCATTGAGAAGGTCGTGGGTTCGAATCCCACTGGGTCCACTAGACAAGTGAATAGCAGGCCAGGGCAGGAGTAGTAGGCAATCCGCCAGAGAGCCGGGGAGGGTGCGAACCCGGCAAGGCGCGCCCGGCAGGCGTCATCCAGGCGCCGCACGGGCGTGCCGCAGCCAGGAGGCTGTGGCACCCGCGGAGCGTCAGAGGCTTGGCCACAAGAGCAAGCCCAGATGCTGAACTCGCCTGCCGCCCCCAGGGGCAGGCCTCGCTGGTGAACCGGAAGGCTAGCCGGCGGCGGGTTTCGCCCGTTAGCGCGACATCGAGCGGCCCGGCCTTTCGGGGCGGGCAAGCAGGGTGGTACCGCGGAGGCCCCTTCGTCCCTGATCCGGCGAGGGGCTTCTCTCATTCAGGATCTATTCTCGTCGGCACTCGGGCAGCCTTCAACGTGGAGGCATTGAATGGCAAAGAAACGCAGCACCGCGAAAAAGACGCAGCCCAGGCCCGATCGCTATGACCCCGCGGTCATCGAGCCCCGCTGGCAGGCGCGCTGGGAAGCCGACGGCCTGTACCGTGCAAGGATTGACCCGGGCCGGAAGAAGTTCTACTTCCTGACGATGCTGCCCTACACCTCGGGAGATCTGCACTTCGGGCATTGGTATCCCATGGCCCCCTCGGATGCCCGCGCCCGATACCTGAGGATGCGCGGCTTCAACGTGATGTTCCCGATCGGCTTCGATGCCTTCGGCCTGCCCGCTGAGAACGCCGCCATCCGCCACGGCATCCACCCGAAGACCTGGACGTACCAGAACGTCGCCAACATGCGGCGTCAGCTCCGGCGAATGGGGCCCATGTTCGACTGGGAGCGAGAGGCCATTTCGTCCGATCCCAAGTACTACCGGTGGACGCAGTGGTTCTTCATCCAGTTGTTCAAGCGCGGTCTGGCGTACAAGAAGATGTCACCCGTCGATTGGTGCCCCAACTGCAACACCACGTTGGCCCGCGAGCAGGTATGGGGCGAAGACCGGCACTGTGAACGCTGCAAGACCCCGGTCATCAAGAAGAACCTTGAGCAATGGTTCTTCCGCATCACAGATTACGCCGAGGAGCTTCTGGACTTCTCCACCATCGACTGGCCGGAGCGCGTGCGCACGCTGCAGACGAACTGGATCGGGCGCAGCCAGGGTGCCTCGGTGGTCTTCCACACCGAGCAGGAAGACCCCATCGAAGTGTTCACCACGCGCCCTGACACCCTGTGGGGGGCAACCTTCATGGTGCTGGCCCCCGAACATCCGTTGGTCGTCAAGCTGACCTCGCCCGACCACAAGGCTGAAGTCCAAGCCTATGTGGCGCAGGCCGGCTGTCAGTCGGACATCCAACGTGAGGCGGCCGACAAGGACAAGACAGGCGTCTTCATCGGCGCCTACGCGGTCAATCCGGTCAACCAGGCCCGCATCCCGATCTGGATCGCCGACTATGTCTTGATGACCTACGGCACGGGAGCCATCATGGGCGTGCCCGCGCACGACGAGCGGGACTTCGCCTTTGCCAAGAAATACGACCTGCCCATCCCGGTCGTGATCGCTCCCCCGGATTGGGACGGCCGCCCGCTGGAGGCGGCCTACAGCGGTGCGGGGCATATGGTGAACTCCGGGCCGTTCGACGGGACCCCCGTTCCCGAGGGGGTGGCCCAGGTCACGCGATGGCTCGAAGAGCAGCGCCTCGGCAAAGCGACTGTCACCTATCGCCTGCGGGATTGGCTGATCTCGCGCCAGCGCTATTGGGGCGCCCCGATCCCGATCATCTACTGCCCGCAGCATGGCCAGGTGCCCGTGCCCGACGATCAGCTTCCAGTATTGTTGCCTGACGACGTCGAGTGGCTCCCCACGGGCCAGAGTCCGCTGAAGCTGCATCCGACGTGGAAGATCACCACCTGCCCGGTGTGCGGCCAGCCGGCCGAGCGCGACACCGACACGATGGACACCTTCATGTGCTCCTCCTGGTATCACTACCGCTACCTGAGCCCTGACTATGACCAGGGGCCCTGGGACCCACAGGAGTTCCACTACTGGATGCCAGTGGACTGCTATACGGGCGGGATCGAGCATGCCACCATGCACCTGATCTACACACGCTTCTTCACCAAGGCGTTGCGCGATATGGGATTGGTGCCTTTCGGTGAGCCCATGCTCCAGCTCCGCAACCAGGGGATCATCCTGGGCGAGGACGGCGAGAAGATGTCCAAGAGCCGCGGCAATGTCGTGGCTCCCGATGACCTGGTTGCGAAGCACGGGGCCGATGCCCTGCGAGCGTATCTGATGTTCGCCTACCGTTGGCAGGAAGGCGGCCCGTGGAGCAGCCAGGGTATCGAAGGCACGGTCCGGTGGCTGAACCGAGTGTGGTCGTTAGTCGTCGAGCGGCCAGCTGCCCAGGCCAGCCGGCCGGAGGCGGGGCAGGTTCGACGGCTGCAGCGGGTGACCCACCAGACTATCCAGCACGTGTCAAACGACTTCGAGACATTCGAGTTCAACACGATCGTATCGGGCCTGATGGAGCTGACCAACGCCTTGCACGAATCCCGGACCTCCCTGGGGGGAGCGCCTGCTTGGGATGAGGCCGTCACGACGCTCCTGCTGCTGATGGCTCCGGTTGTGCCACACGTCGCCGAGGAGCTGTGGGCCCGGCTGGGCAAGCCATACTCGATCCACCAGCAGCCCTGGCCTTCCTTTGATCCCGAGATCGCCAGGGCGGAGGAGATCACGCTGGTGATCCAGGTCAACGGGAAGGTTCGGGACCGGATCACGGTGCCAGCGGATATCGCCGAGGAGCAGGCGCGGGCTAGGGCACTTGCCAGCGAGATCGTCCAACGCCACCTGGCGGGCCGTCCACCGCGAAAGGTCATCGTTGTCCGGGGCCGGCTGGTCAACATTGTTGTGTAGCGCTTCGCCCGACTTCGGAAGTCCTAGGGACTTCCGAAGTCGGGGAATCGGGCCTCGAGGTTCCCATGCGTTTCGAAGACATGAACTGGATGGACGTGGAGTCCTACCTCAAACAGGATCAGCGCGTGATGCTCGTGACCGGCGCGTGCGAAGAGCACGGGTACCTCAGTCTGACGACCGACGTCCGCATCCCCCTGGCGCTGGCCGATGCCGCGAGCCAGCAAACCGGCGTGCTGGTGGCCCCACCGGTGTCTTTTGGGCTCTCGCCGTACTTCGCCGCTTACCCGGGCACCATCAGCCTCAGGCCTCACACCTACCTGCTGCTC
>CAYLPS010000101.1:0-12665 GCA_964385625.1 uncultured Anaerolineaceae bacterium
GCCGGTCGGGCACCCACGATCACCCGGCTGAGCATATCCCGGCCCAGCTTATCGCACCCAAAAAGGTGTTGAAGCGATGGGGCTGCCAGAGAATTAGCTACATTGGTCTTCCCGGCGCCTTCATCAGGGTAGGGCGCCACCTGGTAGCAAAAAATGGCAATAATCATAAAGAGGATGATGGCGATTGTACTGATCAATGACAGCGGATCTCGCAGGATGACATTGACGACATGCCGGGAGGTGCGGGTACGCTGGATTTCTGGTTCTGCTGCAAGATCAATGATGGCGCTCATATCATTTCAAGCTGATGCGAGGGTCAATCCATGCCTGTGAGAGGTCAACAAGCAGGTTGATGATCACGTACATGGTTGCCCCGAACAGGGTGATGCCCATGATAGCCGGGTAATCGATGTTTAGGAGGGAATGGACGGTGAAAAGCCCCAGCCCGGGCCAGTTGAAGATCACTTCGACGAAGAAGGTGCCGGTGAGTGCATAGGCAACGGTGAGGCCGATGACCGTCAACGTGGGGCTGATGGCGTTCTTTAATGCGTACAGGTAAAAAATAACCGATTCTTTGATGCCATAAGCGCGTGCAGTGCGGATATAGTCCTGCTCCAGCACTTCCAGCATGGTGCCTCGCGTCATCCTGGCGACCAATCCTGCAGGGTAAGCTGCCAGAGTGAGGGCAGGCAAGGCCAGGTGAAGAGCTACATCTCTCAGTGCCAGCCAGTTTCGGCCGATCAGTGCGTCGAGCACCAGGAAGCCGCTCACCGGCGTGATTGGGTCGGTGAACTTCAAGTCGGCGCTGATGCGTCCGGCCAGTGGCAACAACTCTAACTCGCGGAAGAGTAAAATTTGCAACAACAGACCCAGGTAAAAGGCAGGCAGTGAGACCCCGATGATAGAAACGGTGCGGGTGAAAATATCCATCGACTTACCCTGCCAGCGGGCGCTTAACACCCCCAGGGGTACGCCGATGAGCACGGCCAGCAGCATGCCGGTGAACAATAATTCCAGCGTGGCAGGTAGCCGCGTGGTGAGCTCCAGCAGCACTGACCGCTTGGTGGCAATAGAGGTCCCCAGGTCTCCATGCAGCAAGTCACGCATGTAGATGGCATATTGCACCGGCAGGGGTTTGTCTAACCCGAGCTGGGTGGTGACGCGAGCGATATCCTCTGCACGGGCCTTCGGGCCGATGTAAAGGGTGGCAACATTGGTGGGCACCACCCGCGCCAGCACAAATGTGATGATGGATACCCCGATCAGCACAAATACAGAAGTTAACAGGCGCCTGAAGATATACTCGAGTCTACGCATAGGCCTTAAAGTGGTGAATGACCACGGCAATTGCTTTTACAGCTATACACCTGGAGGTTGTTTTAAAATTAGATCGAACAACACTTCCAACTTACCTGCAGGGGGCGCAGGGGAGTGATACTTCACTACTCTTTGGGTTCCTCCCCTGCGCCCCTTCTTTTTTAGACAATCTCAGAACGAAGAAGGGTTATTGGGCCAGCGTCAGCTGGTAATAGAAATATGGGGTGAAAGGATAGTTTAGATTGTACTGGAATCCTTCGATATGTGAAGGGATGACATAAGGAGTCTGCGTATCGAACAGGAATACGGCAGGCGCCTGGTCTACCAGGTAATTCATCGCCTCGATATAGTCCTGCTGAGAAGCAGCCGGATCTGTCACAGTCTCGCCGATCGCCTTGTCGAGCATATCATTGTAGTCCTGGTCGTACCAGTAGGACAGGTTGAAGGCGGTTACGTTCAGGTGGGGCGGATCGGGATACCCGTAGAACATGGACCACAGGTTATCTGAGCCGGCATCTGAATAGGTTGGCCAGTAAAGCAGCAGGAAAATGTCCTGGGCACTGGCGGGATCTGACTTGGCTTGCTCCCACTGCTGGTTCCATAAAATGGGCTCGATAGTTACATCCACCCCGACCTGGGCGAAGGAGTCCTTGATGAGGGGTGCAAAAGTGGCTTCAGAGGAGTTTTCTGAAGCGTAGGTGAGCCTGAGCGAGAAACCACCGCCGGGATAGCCGGCATCGGCCAGCAACTGCTTGGCTTTTTCCAGGTCATAGTTATATTGCGTCACCTGGTCGGACCACGGCCACACCCCCTGCGGCACAGGCCCATACGCCTGGGATCCCATGAGCATCACCTTGAGGATATCCTGATAGGGGATGGCGTAAGATAGTGCCTGGCGCACTGCGGGATCATCCAGCGGTGGGCGCATTGTATTGAAGAATCCCAGGTAGTTATCGAGGGTGTTCTCTTTGTAAATGGTGAAGTTGGGATCGTTTTCAAACTGGTTGAGGTTATCGGCGATGATACGGCTCGCCAGGTCCACTTCGCCGCCTTGCAGCAGCTGCAACTGGGTGGTGGACTCAGGCACGATCTGCACATCGACGACATCGAAGTTGTTATCTTTCCAGCCACCCCAGTAATTATCGTATTTCTTGAGCACCAGCTCTTGGTCGGGGGTGTAGCTGTCCAGCATATAGGGGCCGGTGCCGGCTTCGATGCCGTTTTCGAAGTAGTTCGGGTCGGCGGCTGCCGCATCCAATGCCTTGGGGCTGATGATCCAGGCATCATAGAGGGATGAAGCGATCAAATCCAGTGGGGCCGCATAGGTGAGGGTGAACACCACGGTGTAATCATCAGGAGTGGTAATTCCACCCAGCGGGTACCAGATGAAGGACGCCCCACCATGATCGGCAGCTGCTTCGATCGACTGCTTCACCGCCGCAGCATTCATCGTTTCGCCGTCATGGAAGGTCACACCCTTGCGCAGGAAGAAGGTCCAGGTGAGACCATCGTCGCTGCTCTCCCATCTTTCGGCCAGCAGGGGAGTGAACTTTTCTGCTGAACCTGCCGGGTTGATGCGCAACAGCTGCTCATACATGTTGGGCATGTACGAGGCTTCAGTGGAAAAAGACTTGATGGGGTCCCAGGTGGTAAAGGTGGCCGTATCCGCTATCTTTAACACGGTGGGTGATTCGGCCGGGGCTGTGGTGGGCAACAATGTGGCTGGTGCAGAAACCGGTGGGGCAGTGGGAGCTTCGGTGGTGACAGCGGTTGGCGTCTGCCCGCCACAGGCCGTCACCAGCAGCATGATTGCTAACAGCACGAAAACGACAAATCGGTATTGTTTCATCAGGATTCTCCTCTCTTTTGGTTGAGTAGCTGTTAAAATACTACCATATTAGGTTTGCAAAATATTTGCAAATATGAAGCCTTCCAATTTACTCTCCACCAAATTTCTACTGCCGCGGGCCGGGAGGGGCCATTTACCCAGGCCTCACCTGGTTCAATGGCTGGATAACCATTTGGACGCGCGCCTGGTGCTGATATCCGCGCCTGCCGGTTATGGCAAGACCAGCATCCTGGCTGAATTTCTGGCTCACACAGATCTGCCTGCTGCCTGGTACCAGCAGGACCCATCGGATTCTGACCCCTACACCTTCATGTCTTACCTGATCGAGGCGCTGTGTCGAATACCGAACATTGCCAGCCAGACAGGGATTCCCATCGGAGCCAATGCTCGGGCATTGTTAGAGAGTCCGCAGGCAACCATCGAGCCCCAGCAGGTGATGACCGTTCTGATCAATGAGTTGAGCGAGCAGCTGACTGATCCCTACCTGGTGGTAATGGATGACTACCATTACATCACCTCGCTGGTGGTGCACCAGCTGGTGGATTATCTACTGGATGATGGACCGCCCAACTTGCACCTGGTGCTATCCACCCGCAGCGATCCTCCCCTCTCATTAGCCCGCCAGAAGGCACGCGGGATGCTGGCAGAGCTGCGCGCCAGTGACCTGCGTTTCAGGGAGGAAGAGGTGACCGAGCTGATGCTGAAGGAAGTTCCAGGCCTGCCTGTAGAAAGCCTCAGCCTGCTGATTGAGAAAACCGAAGGTTGGGCAGCTGCTTTGCAGATCGTGCGCTCATCCCTGTCTGGCAGTGATGCCCGGTTGGCCTCTCAAGTCATTTCCAGCCTGAGCGGTTCGCAGCGTTTTGTGTTCGAATTTCTCACCGAAGAGGTATTCCGACGCCAGTCTGGCGAGCGGCAACGCTTTCTATTGCACACTGCAGTGCTCACCGAGATGGATGCCAGCGCATGTAACGCCATCGCCGAAAGCAGCGATTCACAGCATGTACTGGAAGAACTGGAAGAGCAAAACTTGTTCGTCACCAGCCTGGATGCACAGCACCTTTGGTACCGCTACCATTATCTTTTCCGCGAGTTTTTGCTCAGCAAGCTGCGACGCGAGCAACCTGAATTGCTCCGCGAGCTGGAGGCAAAAGCCGGCGCGTATTATGAATCCATATCCGAATGGGAGTCAGCCTTCCAGCACTATCTCCAATCTGGAGAGGCAGCTTCAGCCGCACGCTGCGCCTGTAATTTCGCCGCCGATTTCGTGGAGCGCGGGCGAACGGAAGCCCTTCACCACTACTTATCTGCATTGCCGCAGGAATTAATGAACAATTTTCCAGAGCTGCTGCTGCAGCATGGTAATGTGTATTGGCGGATGGCTAAAATTGGCCTGGCGGTCAGTGCTTATGAGAAAGCCCAGCTGGCTTTCTTAGGCGTGGAAGATTTTTCAGGGGTCAGCCGGGCACTCACCCGACTGGCAGAGATGGAACGCTCTCAGGGGAATTACCGGGTGGCTGAAAGCCTGGCCACCCAGGCACTGCAGAGCCTGCCGCATGATGACCATGCCTGCCGGGCTGAGGTGCTGATGGCCTTGGCGAAGAGCACCGGCTTTCTCACCGGCATGGAGCGCGGCCGCTCGTTGGCAGAGCAAGCCGTGGCTGAATCGCGCCTGGCGGGCGACCTGCTGTCGCCGCTGGCCAGAGCTAGCTTCCTGCAATCGCTGGGCCAGATTTGCTGGTGGTATGGTGACCCGCAAGCAGCCGTAGAATATACCCGTGAAGCCTTGCAACTAGCGCCTGATGAGCTATCTCCCATGGCAGCCCAGGCATACATTTTATTGGTAAGCCCTCACCTATACTGGCGCGAATTCCAGCAGGCTTTGCGCTATGCCGAGCGAGGCCTGGGAATCGCCCAGGCATTGCATCTGACCGAGCTATTACCCGCTGCCTACACGGCCCTTGGCAATGTGCTCACCCGCCTGGGCGAAATGGCTCGCGCTGAAACAGCCTTGCGCCAGTCGCTGGAGCTGGCAGGGCAGCTGGGCACAGCTTCATATGAGCAAATCATGGCCACCGGCTACCTGGCGCTCAATTTATGCTCGCAAGGGCGGGTGGAGGAGGCCTGGCAGCTGGCTGAAGGGTCTTTATGGGTCTACCGCGGCCACCCGGATGCCTATGAAGTTTACGTGTGCCGCAGCGTGCTGGCAGATACTGCTCTGGAAAAAGGCTTGTTCGATAAAGCTGAAGCGCTATACGAGCAATTGGTAGAGGTGGGTGAGCGGCGCCAATTTCGCATCCCCCTGTCGCTGGTGTACCTGGGCCTGGCGTATATCCACCTGGTGAGCGGGCGAGAGGCCAAGGGGTTGGAGCACGCTGACCGTGCCCTGCACCTGATCGAGCCGAGCGGGGCCTTCCAGCTGTTCATCGACCAGGGAGAGCGCTGCCGGGTGGTGTGCAACGCTTTGCTACAAGCCGGGCATCGGACGGCGTTTGTGGAGCGAGTGCTGGAAAACCTGCCTGGCAAGCAGCGCAACATGGTGATCAATCTTCCTGATCGCTCGGCCATCGTGATCCGTTGCCTGGGCAGCTTCAGCGTGCAACTGGCCGGGCAGGAGCTCACCCAGGAGCGCTGGGTGTCGGTTAAGTCGCGCGACTTGCTGGCCTACTTCGTCACCTTTCGCGGTGAGCGTATTCCAGCTGAAAAAGCGTACGAGGCCATCTGGTCTGAGAAGCCGGGTCGCGGGCTCACCGCCTTCCATACGGCATTATCGCGCTTGCGTAATGCCCTGCGCAGCCAGGACCCCGCGCCACGCTTCATCCTGGCAGAAGCCGGCGATTATCACCTGGATGCGGCGCGTTTTAATATCGATGTGGATGATTTCGATGCTGCCCTGGCCAATGCGCGTGCCACTGGCGATGAAGAGGTGGCATCGCGCTGGCTCGAGCATGCTACAGGCCTTTACCAGGGAGAGTATCTACAGAACCTGTATTATGATTGGCTATTTCCCGAGCGGCGGCGCATCTCTCAGGAATACCTGGGCATGCTCAGGCAACTGGCCGATTACCATTTTGTTCACGAGCGTTTCACCCGTTCGCTGGACCTGCTGCACCGTGCCCTGCGCCTGGACGACCTGCTGGAGGACCTGCACTGCCAGGTCTTGCGTGTTTATGCTGCCCTGGGTGATCGAGGAGGCCTGATGCGCCAGTACCAGGAGATGACCGAGATTTTAAGGGATGAAATGGGCATAGAGCCACTGGCTTCCACGCAAAGGTTATATACCCGATTACTTTCAGCGATCGAAGGCTGATAAGACCTGCAAGCTTTTCAAGCACCTGTGAGGCGTGAAATCGATATCCAGCGGATTCTACCGGCCTCCACCCACCAGGCCTCACCAGCGAAGCGCCGGATGAAATATCGGTCAGCACCATCGCCAGCATTGCCCGGTAAGCTGAGTGAGGGCCTGCTCGAATCGCACCCGCTTGGGGATTTCCAGGTGGTCGGTGGACTCGTCAGGTAGCAGCAGTTGCTGCTTTCTACCACCAGGCGGGCCAGCAGAAGGCGCGCGTGCTGTTCAGCTGGATGGTGTGCAGCAGGGTGGTTTTACCACGGTCGAGGGGGCTCCCAACCCCTGGCGATCGCCAGGCTTTAGGCTGAAGCATACCCTTTCGAATAAAGAACTGGCCAGTTTTTTCGCTTCAGGCTGGCAAAATTCCTCTACCTTTTGTCAGACAGATTGTGCGCGAGATGTTTACAAGCTTATATTTATGTGATTTAATGATTTTTGTTTAGGGGTTGCCATAACCGTTGCTACCCTGATATACTCGGGCAGGATCAAGCCAGCCATGCAAATCATAGACCCGATCAGTCAATTTCTCAACGCTATCAATATCGACCACCTGGCCTCCCTGGGTGCGTGGAGCTATTTTCTGCTGGCGTTCCTGGTGGCCCTTGAGGGCCCCATTGTCACCTTGCTGGGAGCAGGCGCGGCCTCCGTTGGGTTGATGCACCCGGGGCTGGTATTCGCAGCAGCCGCTACCGGCAATCTCACCTCCGATACCCTGTGGTATTACCTGGGTTATATCGGGAAGATCGAATGGGTAAAGAAGATCGGCCAGCGGCTGGGCATCAGCTTAAAAAACATCGATCGCCTGGAAAATATGCTACAGGCGCACGCCCCGATTATCCTGTTCTTCTCTAAACTGACGGTAAGCCCGATGATCCCGGCGCTGATCGCCACCGGGTTGATCCGCTACCCGTGGAAACGCTGGTTTCCGTTTGTCTTTGCCGGCGAGATGATCTGGACGGGCTCGCTGGTCTTAATCGGTTTCTTCGGCATCCAGGCAATCTCGAAAGTAAAACTGGGGCTGGAACATGTCATCGTAATTGGCTCGATTATCTTCGTTATATTCATTTTTTTCCTGGGGCGGCATTACTTAAAAAAGGAAATTCAGGAGCCAGAGGAAAATACCAAAGAGAATACGGTAAATGAGGCTTAGGCTTTCATGCGCATATTGATTGCCAGCTCCACTTATGCCCCTGCCATGAACGGGCAGGCAGTATTTACCACCAACCTGGCTGAAGGACTGGCACAGCGCGGTCACGAAGTGACGGTGGTGATCGATTCGCCGCGTGGAAAACCATCGCTAACCACCGTTAATGGCGTGGTCGTGAATGAGCTGCCTTCCATCTATTTCAGGTATTTCAATGCTGAGGTTCACTTCACCCCTTTCCCGGCTCCGGCAGTCAAGCGGCTGATTCTCAGTTTTAATCCCCAGATTGTGCACATCCAAGATCACTTTCCCATCTGCCGGGTGGCGGTGCACACCGCCAACAAACTTGGCATCAAGACGGTGGGCAGCAATCATTTTCTGCCAGAGAATATCGCCCCTTACCTGCCCGCCTACTCACTGCTGAAACCACTGATGAACTGGTCGTTATGGCGGTGGATGATTGGGGTATACCAGCACACCGATGCCATTTCCGCCCAATCTGTGGCCGCAGCCAGGATGATCCAGCGCCAGGGTTTGAATATGCCAATCCTGCCCATCTCGTGCGGGATTGATCTGGACCAGTTTTACCCGGATGGCACAGTTAACCGCCAGCAGTTGCGCCAGCGCTATGGGATCGACCCCAACAAGAAAGTTTTCATGTTCCTGGGCCGCATCGATGGTGAGAAACGCGTCGATGTGCTGCTGCATGCCGCCAGGCAGCTGAAGCGCGACGATATCCAGCTGGTGATCGCCGGGAGCGGACGTGTGGAGCGCCATATGCACCGCCTGGCTGAGAAGTTACAGCTGGACGGGCGGGTGAGATTCACGGGCTTCATTCCACGAGAGGACCTGCCCGGCCTGCTGAACAGTATCGACATATTCGCCATGCCCAGCGAAGCTGAGCTGCTCAGCATTTCCACCCTGGAAGCCATGGCGTGCGCCCGCCCGGTGTTGCTGGCCGATGCACTGGCGCTGCCGGAATTGGTGAGAGTTGGCGAGAATGGGTACCTTTTCAAACCGGGTGATGTGAGCGATCTTGTCCATTATATGGGTATACTTGCTGACCAATGTGAGCGATGGGGGGCGATGGGCATGGTCAGCCGCCAGGTGGCCCTGGCCCACAGCCTGGATGAAGCCGTGGATAAGTTCGAGCAGCTTTACACGCAGTTGATCGGCCAGGGGGTGGTGAGCGCGGCCAAGCTTGGCGTACCAGCGGGGATGTAGACCTGGGCCAGCGTAGATTGTGTCCCTCAATTAGCCATCATTCATGATATGGTGAGAGCTTCAATATTTTTAATCCTTGACGGGTATATCTCTCCTGTTATAATCCCCATATATGGTAGTAATAGTCCAAATAATTTCAGGAGGAAAATGATGGCAAGTCACAAGATCATCCATGTGGAGCTGGCAGCCCAAGACCGCAAGTCATTGAGCCAGTTCTATAACAACGTATTTGGCTGGCAGCTGCAGCACTTCGACGACATGAATTACACCACGTTTGACCCAGGCGATTGCGTGCAGGGTGGTTTCAATCCCGTCGCGGAGGGCAACCCGGCCGGTACCACCACGGTCTATATCGAGACCGATGACGTAACCGCTTCACTGAAAGAAGTGGAGAAGGCGGGCGGGACCATCGCCATGCAGGAGACTGAAATTCCCAATACCGGTAAGTTCGGCATGTTCCGCGATCCGCAGGGAAACATGGTAGGATTGTTCAGGCCTTATCAAGTTTAAACATCCATCGGAGGCAGTCCATCAGGTCACTGCCAAGACCACGCAATGTGCTTCGTTACTGTCGGGAGAGAGTATCTTTCCCGACATTTGCTTAATTGGAGGTGGAACGGTGGGTAACAACGGTGCATGTTCGCGTATGCATGCTGTTGATCACAGGCTTCGTATAATTCCTTCTCAAATAGCCTATCGAGTAATTGATTAAAACCGCCAAAAGTTCTACAAAGCACGGTATGATTCTGTACCGGAAATGCCTTGATATCCTCCGGGTGATAGTAAATATTACATGCCGGGCAGGCATTGCTCAGTGGACACGCAATGAATGATATCTTGATCAGGAAATACAAGCCAACCGATCAGGCGGCAGTGCTCAACCTGGCTGCAGACACGGCATTTTTTGGCGAGCCGGTGGAGGCCTTCCTGGAAGACCGCAACCTGCATGGCGACGCCTTCACTCGCTATTACACCGAGCACGAGACCGATTATGTGTGGGTGGCAGCAGTTTCAACAGGGGTGGTGGGCTTCTTGCTGGGGTGCGCCGACACTACCACGCAAACCAGGTTATGGAGAAGATATATCATCCACACTGTGCTCCGTAGAGCGCTCGGCGGCAGGTACCGGCTGGGCAAGCGTACCGCAGGCTTTGCCTGGGGAATGCTGGCAGGTTCGATGCGCGGAGAAAACCCCTGGGTTGACCTGCGTGAGTATCCTGCCCACCTGCAGATCGACGTGAAGCAAGATTATCGCGGTTTTGGGGTGGGCAGGCGGTTGATTGAAGCATACCTCGCACAACTGAAGGAGACAGGTATCTCGGGGGTGCACCTGGAGACCACCAGCCACAATGAAGCCGCCTGTGCCTTATATGAAAAAGTTGGCTTTAAGCGAATCGACTGCCGTCCCAACCGTTATTGGACCACCTGGTTTGGTCACCGCGTTGACAACCTGGCATACGGCATGAAATTATTTAAGTAAGAATATCGCTAACGAGCGGGTATATTGCCTGCTATTTTTATGGCGCACGGGCGTACAGTCGGGAATAAATGGTGAATACCTCGTAGATGCCCATCAGGTAATTGCGCGTCTCGTCAAAACGCACTACTTCCACGAACAGGTCAGGATCACCCTTGGCGAGTACCTGCCAGCTGGCCGCGTTGCCCGGCCCACCGTTATAGGCTGCCAGTGCAGCGTACAAATCTCCGCCCAGGTTGTCGCGCTGGCGCGCCAGATAATCTAACCCCAACATGAGGTTAACCTGGGGGCGCAGAAGGTCATCTTGCGTAAAATCCACCGGCCAACCCAACCTGGCAGCAACTTCCTCACCGGTGGCTGGCATCACCTGCATCAACCCATAGGCGCCTGCGCTGGATTGGATGGAAGCGTCAAACAGGCTTTCCTGGCGTAAGGTGGAAAATATTAACAATGGGTCGAATCCGTATCCCTGGGCTAAAGGGGAAACCATGTCTGAGAAATAAGTGCCAAATCGGATGTGGCTGAACAACACCGGGGCGGTTAGGGTGCCGGCGTCATCCAACCCTGCCAGGTCAAGCACCTGGCGGGCAGCGAGGATGGCCTGCCTGTATACGCCCAGGTCAGAGAGATAGACCGCCAGCCGGTAGGAGGCAAGGGGGTCGTTAATGGCCTCGTCCCTGAGGGCGCTGAATTCAGCTTCGGCTTGGCTGAATAGCCCCAGGTTCCAGAATTCCTGCCCGCGCATAAAACGCGGGTCACTGGCTATGGGACCCGGAACTGAGAAATCGGTGCCGGTTGAATAGTTGAAGGTGGTGAGCAGCCACTGTTGCGCCTGGCTCAGTTCAGAGGCGCGCTCGATGGAAAAGTCCACCATGCCGGGAGGGTTGAAGGGGGGCAGGCCGTTTAATAAATCACGCGAGCGCTCAGAGTAATAGCCGGTGGGATCAATGGAAGCGGCTTGCTGCCAGGTGGCTCGGGCAGCAGTGTTGTCACCCTGGGCAGATAGTGATTTGCCGGTCCAGAAGTATGCCCCGGCTCGCTCAGTGGCAGAGCTGGTAAGCGTCTGGGCCTGCCAGAAGACTGTCTGGGCGGTGGCGTAATCTTCCAGGCGGTAGTAGCAGATTCCTGCCAAAAATAACGCCCGGTAGACATAATCTGAGTTGGGGTATTCACCGGGGATGCGCTGCCAGATGTGGGCAGCATCTGCCAGGCGGTCATCACGTTCGGCTACCCGGCCGGCATCAAATAGGAACTCCGCTGCCCGGTAATGCAGCGGCACGGTGGCGACGAAATCCAGCAAGGTGTTCTGTGCTGCAGCATAATCCTCCTGGTAGGCCCACTGCGTGTAGGCTTTTTGTTCCCAGGCTAAATCCCATTCGGGGATGGTGGTGTCGCCCTCGATCACCTGGTTCCACAAGGCTATCGCACCGGCATAATCATCCTGCTTGCGCAGGATAAGCCCTTTATAGTAGAGGGCAGTGGAAGCATCGGAAGGGTCGAGGGCAAGGTATTTATCGAGGGCGGTAAGGGCCACGCCATATTGCCCGGCATTGTAATCCACCAGCCCGCGCTGTAATTCACTCACCGGGTAGCCCGAGTTCACCAGCTCGACCAACCCCAGGTAGGCATAATACGTCTGAGGATAGTTGTAAACAGCATCTAAATAGGCTGCCGTAGCCTGTTCTGGCTGGTCTAACAGGCTGTAGATTTGCCCGAGCTCATAATCCACCTGGGCTTTGATCGACGCCGAGTTAGTGCGATTGAATATATCCTGATAGGCCACCTGTGCGGTGGCATAATCTCCCACAATGGCATAGGTATGTGCCAGCTTTACTTCCAGCGAGAAGTCGGTGGGCAGGCGGGGTGAATGCATACTGGTGAGATATGAGGTCAGCGCGGCCTGGTAATCGCCGTTGGCGTACTGCGCATCGCCCATTCGCTCATAGATGAAGGCATCGATCATGCCCGGACGTATGGACAGGTAACTTTGGAAGGCCTCTGCTGCCTCGGCGTAACGGGAGAGCTGCATGTAGGTTTCAGCCAGGAAGTATTCGGCTTCGGCCGCCTGGGAAGTGCCCGGAAAACGCTCGACCACTTCCCGCAGCTCATCCAGGGCATTCGGATAGACTGCGGTGAGAAAATGGGTGCGCCCTAGGCCAAGGATGGCTGCAGCCTGGATGGCCGGGTCGGCAGAGTTGCCCAGTGCTGCTGTATAATCTGCGAATGCGCCCTCGTAATCCCCTTCAACCAGCTCTTTATCGGCGCTGGCAATTCTGACCTCCGGGGCAGGGGTGGGAGTGAAGGTGGGC
>CAYLPS010000102.1:0-12584 GCA_964385625.1 uncultured Anaerolineaceae bacterium
ATTTATGAACATCCAGTCGAAAGGAGCATTGAATGCCACCAGCACAGGCTGATTTCCTTGAGGCACCTGGCTGGTAAGCCAGCTTTCAAAGCGCTGCATGGCTTCATACGCTGGCACACCTTCTTTTTCTAACCGCTGCATAGATAATTTGTGAATATTGGCAGCCTCAAGGATGGAATTTTCATTCACCGGTTGTAGCTCGATATAGAAGGTGGACACTGGCTCATCGGTGGTACATGCCCCGATAGAGAGCAATGAATAATCCCCCGGGATGGGCCCGGCGGTTTCCACATCCACGCAAATGTAGGTATCAGGCTGTTCAAGGAGGCTCATCATCGTGACATTATAGCAGATATGCTCAGCTTGCCAGATTGCCAGCCAGCATGGGTTCATCCCCACGGTACTTCAGGATGTTTGGCCAGCGCCGCGCAATCCAGATTACGGCCAGGATACAACCGATACCCCCGCTGATGATCGCAAGCGGTGCCCCAAACAGCTGGGCCACGACGCCGGCTTCCACCTCTCCCAGCTGGGGCCCGCCATGGAAGAAAATCTGGTTGACGCTGGTCATGCGCCCGCGAATATAATCGGGGGTTGCCAGCTGGCGGATGGTATTGCGAATGATGGTGCTCACCGTATCCGCGGCTCCCACAATCACCAGGGCCGCCAGGGCCACCAGCAGGTAGCGCGTGGCTCCGAATAGCGTGGTGGCAATGCCAAATACCACCACCGCCATCATGAACACAGCTCCCTGTTTTTTTATCTCGCGTAGCTGCGAGATGACCACTGCGGCGATCATCGCCCCGATAGCCTGGGCTGCCGAGAGCCAGCCATACTCCACTGCCCCCACGTGCAGCACATCACGGGCGATGATCGGCATCAGCGTATTGGCTGAAGCGAAGAAAGTGGCGAAGAAATCCAGGATCATGGTGGATATGATCAACGGACTATTAATGATAAATCGAATCCCTTCTTGTATAGCTGGCAAACTTACCACGCTGTTGCGCACCGAGGAGGACTTTATTTGCTCAACGGAACCCATGAAAACCAATGCCGCGATCACCGCCAAAAATGAGACAGCATTGAAGATATACACGTATGCCAGTCCTCCGGCTGCAATGATGAAACCGCTGATCGCCGGGCCAGCAATGGCACCCGCCTGGTTGGCGATGGAGTTCATGCTGAAAGCGTTGGGCAGGTCCTGCTTGGGCACCAGGTTGGGCACCAACGCCTGGCGGGCAGGCCCATCAAAGGCTTGGGCGATTGCCTGTAAAGCCGTCAGCAGGTAGATGTGCCACAAGTCGATCTGCCCGGTCAGGGTCAGCCAGCCCAGGGCTAAAGCTACCAGGGCCATCCCGCTCTGGGTTAAGAAAAGGATGCGCCTGCGGTTGAGTACATCAGCTACCGCCCCGCCAATCAGCGAGAAGATGATCACCGGCACGATGCGTGCCAGACCCACCATGCCCAGGGCGATGGGCTGGTCGGTGATCGTACGGATGTGCCAGAATAGTGCCCATAGCTGCATCTGCGAGCCGGCAATGGAGATTAGCAGCCCCGACCACAACAGCAGGAAACGCCGGTGATGTAAGGATGGTGGGATATGTGGGGGTTGAATTTTACGCTGGAGGATGGTTGGCTTCGGTTCGCTCATTGCACACTAAAAATACCTCTAATCAGCACAGTCTCAGGGGTCGTGAGTTAGTCTGCCTTATCCGGCTGCAATTGCTCGGTTATGTCCCCCAATCCCGCAGGTACAGGAAATCGTATCCCACGGTGCGGTTGGTCAGCTTGGCAATGGGTGGCATCAGGCGTTTGAACTGGCTGCGGCGTACCCTTTCCATCACTGACCGTACAAAACTCTCCTCAAAACCCAGCTCCACGCAATCCTCGGGGCGGTAGCGCTGGTCAACCAGTAAAAATAACAGCTGGTCCACTTCGTCGTATGTGAATCCCAGCTCGCCTTCATCAGTCTGCCCCAGCCACAGGTCAGCACTGGGAGGTTTGTCCAGGATGGCCTGCGGCACACCCATCGCCCTGGCAAGCTGCCGCACCTGGGTTTTGTATAGGTCGCCTAAAGGGTTGATGGCACAGGCAGAATCGCCATACTGCGTGGTATATCCGAGCAGGATTTCAGTTTTGTTGCCTGTGCCGACAGCCAGCCCGTGGAACGCCTCCGACTGGTCGTACAGCACGATCATGCGCATTCGAGCCATAATATTCCCCTGGCGCACCCTGCCCACATCGGGCAAACGCTCGATCAGCGCATCAGCCATGTCAGTAATGGGTATGGTAATGGATTGCACGCCCAGGGTTTCGATCACCAGCCGCGCATGCTCGCTTGAATCCGGCGAGGAGGATTTGTATGGCAGTATGAGTGCCAGCACATTGTCAGCTCCCAGTGCTTCGGCACTGAGGTAACAGGCCAGCGAAGAATCCAGCCCGCCCGATAGGTTGAGCACTGCTTTGGTGAAGCCGGCCCGCGTGATCTCTGTGCGGATAAAGCTGGTGAGGATTTTGCGGGCTGTATCCGTATGGATCGTGAGGTCGATTTTTTCATGTCCCATGAGATTTTTCACTCATTTCTATGCCTGGCTGTGCCAGTTTATTATACATCCTGGGTCTGATCCAGTTAACGCCAGTTAGCTGCTTCCCCTGCATTGCATGATTCTCTGCAGCTCACTTAATGTAAGTGTTGGGCGCTCATCCCGCAATAATGGTAGGCGTGCGCGGGTGCGGTGCAGCTGTTCCAGGTCAATTTCAGCCATCACTAGTGCTTCTTCATGGTACGCACCCCTGGCGATCAGCTCTCCATTCGGATTATAGATGGTTGAGCCCCCCCAGAAGTTCAGGCCATCCTCGAAGCCGGCCCGGTTGGAATGCATCACGAACGAGGTAAACAGGTTGGCGTAGCCGCGGTTGATATCTTCCACCCAGCGTGCCGATTCGAGGGCTGGCAGCTTGCCCAACCCTCGCCCTGGGCTGGCGGAAGTCAATAAAAACAGGTCTGCCCCATCCATCCAAAGCAGGTAGGGAGGCGAGGCGTGCCAGAAGTCTTCACAGATCAGGATGCCAGCCCGCCCAAAACGCGTATCGAAGGCACGCACCGCATCTCCCGCAGCAAAAAAACGACCTTCATCGAACAAGCCATAGGTCGGCAGATAGGCTTTGTGGTGGATGTGTACAAGCTGCCTGGAGGAGATATAGGCTGAAGCGATATAAAACCGGTGGCGGGCATCTTCTTCAACGAAGCCAGCCACGATATCGATCTTCTCACTGGCCTCAAACAGGGGCTTGAAAATTGGGTCATCCGCGGTGGCCTCGTGGGCCACGCTGGATGTCAGGTCTTGCAGACAGTAACCGGTGAGAGACAATTCAGGGAAGACGATCAGCTGGCTGCCTGCCGAGGTGGCCTGGTGAATCAGGTCGAGGTGCTTGTCCAGGTTGCTTTCCACATCCCCAAGGCGGGTGTTGATTTGAGCCAGTGCAATGTTAACTTTCATTTTTCCCTCCCCCGCTGATTGTATTAATACCCGGGGTCAATTTCGGGTGAAATTTCCAGCGCAATAATAATACCACCGCCAGCAGTGAAAAGAAGGCCATCAGGATCAATGCTCCCCATGCCTCCAGGCGCAAGCCATTCCATATGGGAACGGGGTCGGCTCGCAGGTAAGATAGGGCGAAGATCACCGCCGATATCCCCAGCCCACCCAAAGCAGCGCTCAAGCCTTGGATGGTCGGCTTTCTTGCCGCGCGGTCTATAATCCAGGTCAGCACCAGGGTTAAAATGGCTCCCATAAACTGCACCGGCACCCTCTTGGCCAGTATTCCCCACTCATCCTGTTGTGGTATCGCCCACCATGCTTCTGAAGGAAAACCATAAGCGCAGCGGTCGAACCAGCAGCCAATCCAGGCGCCGATCGCCAGGGTTCCCGCCAGTGGCAGCAGCACGTCCCCTAGCATGCCCATGGGCAGTTTCCACATAACCGCAATGAGTATCACCGCCAGGCATCCCCCGGCTAGCGCACCAATGCCTGATAACCCCCCATTCCACACCTTGACGATTTCGCCCAAATGGATCCCGTAATACCCCCAGTTTGCTGCCACGTAGAATACACGGCTGCCCAGCATAGAGATGAATAATGCCAGTACTCCGCTGTCGATATAGCGAAGCTGCTCTTTTTGAGGAGCACGCCACGCCGCCATCAATAAGCCGGCGAGGCTACCCAAACCAAGCCAGAGCGAAAATAGCTGCATCTGTTAATCATACCAAATCCTGAGATTCTCTTAGTGGGCACAATCCATTTAAAGGCATAATATAATCATGGAGGTGATTCTATTATGATGTATAATCAAATTGCCCCTGGAGGACAGGACTATGAACATTTTCATTGATCCGAATGTCGCTTACTTACTCTTGGTGATTGGTGTGGTTGTTGCCATCATGGCAATTTTCTCTCCAGGCACGGGGGTTTTGGAAGCCAGCGCGCTGATCCTTCTGATCCTGGCAGGTTGGGATATCAGCCAGCAAGCTATCAATGTATGGGCATTGGTGTTGCTGATCCTGGGTGTTATTCCCTTTATCATTGCCGTCAGAAAGTCCCACCGCCTGGTTTTTTTGGCTATCGCCCTGGCTGCTTTTGTGATAGGATCAGCCTATTTATTCCAGGGTGCCACCTGGTATGAGCCGGGTGTCAACCCCATACTGGCAATTATTGCCTCGGTGTTCGCCGTCGGATACCTGTGGATTGCCGGCTCCCGGGTCTTGGAAACCGAAAAATTGATGCCCCGGCACGACCTTACCACGCTGATAGGCGAAGTGGGCGAGGCCACCACCGACATCCTCGATGATGGCTGTGTCCAAATTGGCTCTGAATTATGGAGTGCCCGCTGCAGTGAGCGCATTGCTCAGGGCAGCAAGGTTCGCGTAATAAATCGTGATGGTTTTATCCTGGATGTGGAGCTGGTCCAACCCAAGGAAGAATAAAATATTAAGAACAATATACAATGTGAGGAGGTAAAGTATGTCAGATACAACCATAATTGCATGCCTGGCTGGAGGCGTGGTCGTCCTGGCGATCATTCTCCTGGCCATGGCCATCCGGGTGGTGCCGGAGTACGTGCGCCTGGTGGTCTTCCGTCTGGGGCGCTGTATCGGCTCGAAAGGCCCTGGGATTGTCTTCCTGATCCCCATCGTTGATCGTGGCGTGCCGGTCGACCTGCGTGAGCAGGTGCGTGAGGTTCCCCACCAGACCTCGATCACCAAAGATAATGCTCCCATCAGCATCGATTTCCTGTGGTACTACAAGGTATTGAATCCGATGGACAGTGTCTTGCAGGTTGGGTCGTTTGAAGCTGCAGCGTTGGGCATGGCTACCACCACCCTGCGTGCCGTCATCGGCGGGATCATGCTGGATGAGGTGCTTTCGGAGCGGGAGCATATCAATAACATGCTGCGCACACGCCTCGACGAGGTAACCGAGCGTTGGGGCGTCAAGGTGACCAATGTGGAGATCCGCGAGATCATCCCGCCGCGTGAGGTCCAGGATGCCATGAACCGCCAAATGTCGGCAGAGCGTATCCGCCGGGCCGTGGTGACCGAGTCCACCGGTACGCGCGAGGCGGCGATCAATGTGGCAGACGGCGACAAGCAGAGCAACATCCTCAAAGCCGAGGGGGAGAAGCAAGCCAACATCCTGGTGGCTGAAGGTGAGCGCCAGGCGCAGATATTACGGGCAGAAGGTTTCTCACTGGCTCTGGATAAAATCTTCTCGGTGGCGCAGACCATCGACCAGAAGACCATGACCCTGCAATACTTTGAAGCCCTTAAGACCATTGGCACAAGCCCATCAACGAAGTACATCTTCCCGCTGGAGTTCACCAGCATGGTGTCGAATTACCTGAAGGGTGACCAAAAGGAAGAGAAGAAGTAACCTGTAATTCTCAAATTTTGCGCAATACGGGATGAACCCAGCGTGCATCCCGTATTGCGTGTTTTTTAATTCATGGCAGAAGCAAGTTATAATGGCATGTCTATGAACACTGTCACTGATGCAATGGCTGGTGCGGGTGTGGTGGTCGAGCAGGCTTCGTTGCGCGACCTGGGGGCCCTGCGCCACCTGGAGCAATTATGCTTTCCCAGGGATGCCTGGCCGCTGCTCGACCTGGTGGGCGTGCTGACCTACCCCGGGGTGGTGCGGCTGAAAGCGACAGTGGGCCAGCAAATGGTGGGCTTCATCGCTGGTGACATCCGCCGGCTGGAAGGGGTGGCGTGGATTGCCACGCTGGCAGTGCTGCCCGAATTCCGTCGCAGGGGCATCGGGGCAGCCCTGTTGCAAGCGTGCGAGGTGCGGCTCAAGGTGAATCGCATTCGATTGTGCGTGAGGCTTTCGAATGAGGAGGCCATCCGGTTGTACGAAAAAACCGGTTATCAGAGGGTGGGTCAGTGGAGCAGGTATTACCAGGACGGCGAATCAGCCCTGGTGATGGAGAAGACACGCGTCATCTAGCCTGCAGCTTCGATGAGCTGCTCTAGATCATCCCCGCCAGTGATAACCTGGAGGCAAACGGCTGGCGGGCAATCGGTTGGTTAACTAATCCCTTGGCGATCTCGATCGGGCGGATCGTCGCAGCCAGAACAGATACAGAAGGGGCCAATAACCAGGTCTTCGTAGACATAACGCTGCTTCAGATTAGCCCCACCCTTTTGTGCGATTATTTTGCCAGCCATTTAAAGACTTTTTCAACGTAAGCCCGGGCATCTTTTTCAACACAATTGCCATGGGCGATAATCAGCCGGTCAAAATCCCAGGACAGAATCCTGTTCAGCGACTGCCTGGCGAGCCTGCGATTGGTAAAACCCAGCCTGATATCGCGGGCCACCCCACCTTCAGGATATTCGACTCCAAACAATTTAAGCAAGGCATTGCTTATACGTTGATTATTCTTCGGGCGGTGTCTTTGGATCAGATCATCCAGGATGATCGTGTGAGAGCTTTTATGAAAGAAAACTACTTCTTCCATGATTGGGCTGCCATGCATGATGGTCTGCTCGAAGTCAGAGGCCCAATCGTGTGGCGGGCTGTCACTCAATATTCCGGCATACGAGAGGCGTACCTTGCGCAGGGTAAAGGGTGTGATGCGTGAGATCCATAATTGTGCATCCGGAAACAACGCATGCCAGGCTTCCAGGCGCCACACGTGCCTTGGCGTGGCAGCCACTAAATATTTTACCGGCCCCAGGGAAGTGATGGCGTTGAGGGTTTCGTAAGGCACGCTCACCGGAGAGCTGATCCATAATGAACCATTTTGAAGCCTGACTACCGTCATGCGGGTGGGAAACAGGATACCCATATCGAGCACGAGGGGTCCCTCCACGATCCATAAGTTTTCCGCAAACGGTTGCAAGGCTGAGGCATTGGATGATGACGATTGAGGCGCGGTCTCCCGCGCCAATTCAGGATTTATGCCAGCGCTTGCCTGGGTTTCGTTTATATCTGCCATGTGAACACCTCATGCACAACAAAAGATGTTGAATGTATACTGCTTGTGAACCGAAATTCCTGCAGGCGATTGAAGGTTAATTGGTTCCTCTATTGAATAGACTACCGAAGGCAAGAGATAACCACGATGGAGAGCGGGTGAGATGGTTAGAAATGATATGGGAGAAGCGGGAACCATAAGGTCATTATACACTGGGGATCAAACCTGCCAGTTTTAGCAACCTGAGTGGAAGGTGAATACGGCCGTATGGCAATGAGAGTGGTGAGGGGATTTCCGCACAGGTTGGTTCCATGGGAGGGGTGTATAGATCCCGCATGGGCAAAAAAAGGAAACCTCGGCTGAATTGGACTATAATAAACGCATGCCTGAACCCGAATTCAGCCAACCCATCACCAAACCAGGGGGGCTGAAACAGCTGGCGCAAATTTTATCAAACCAGCCCGTTATAGCAGTGGACACCGAATCAAACAGCCTGTTCGCCTATCACGAGCAGGTGTGTCTGATACAATTTTCCACTCCTGAGGCTGATACCCTGGTAGACCCGCTGGCCCTGGACGATTTATCGATGCTGGGGCCTATCTTCGCCGAGCCAGCCATCCAGAAGATTTTCCACGCCGGTGAATATGACCTGCTGTGCCTGAAGCGCGACTTCGGCTTCAGCTTCACCAACCTGTTCGACACCATGATTGCGGCGCGCATCCTGGGGCGAAAGGCGGTGGGGTTGGGTGCCCTGCTGGAAGCTGAATTTGGCCTGATGGTGGATAAACGCCACCAGCGCGCCAATTGGGGCAAGCGGCCCCTGCCCGATTACCTGTTGGATTACGCCCGCCAGGATACCCATCACCTGATTGCCCTGAAGGATAAGCTGCAAAAACAGCTGGAAGAAAAAGGATTGCTGCCCCTGGCCGAGGAGGATTTCAGGCGCCTGTGCCTGGTGGAAAACAACCACGATAACGGCAAGCCGGCTTGCTGGAGGGTGAACGGCGCACACCAGCTATCGCCGCAGCAGGCTGCGGTGCTGCAGGAGCTGTGCAAATACCGCGATGAGGTGGCCCGCCAGAAGAACCGCCCGCTATTCAAGGTGCTCAGCGACCATACCCTGCATGCCATCGCCAGCCGCTCACCCAGCGACCTGGATGAGCTCAAAAGCCTGCCGGGGATGACCCAGCACCTGCTGAACCGCCACGGCAAGGCCCTGTTGCAAGCGGTAGAGCGCGGGATACAAGCCGCGCCGGTGCATCGCCCGCATAATGCCCGCCCGGATGAGCGCTTCCTGGGGCGGCTTGAGGCATTGAAGCTTTGGCGCAAGAGGAAGGCCCAGGAGCTGGGGGTCGAGTCAGACGTTATCCTGCCGCGCGACCTGCTGCACAGGCTGGCAGCGCAAAACCCGCAAGGCGAGCAAGCCCTGGTGGAATGCCTGCAAGATGTGCCGTGGCGCCAGCAGCGTTTTGGGGGGGAAATCCTGAGAGTAATTCGGAAAACATGAAATAATCTGGCAGGGATGAAGAAGCCGCTGATGATCCCAAACAGTACGGCCAGCAGCTACAGGTACCACAGGTGGAGCCAGCCGGTGAGGATGAATGCAGATAGCACATGGTGAGTACCAGGCGCAACCCATCCGAGATGAGCATGATCAGGCGGGCGGTGTGATGGAATGAGATGACCGCAGAGATACGCGAATGGGATGATATAAAAAGATCGCTGGTGGCAATCCATAGGTGGGTGATGTTATTTTAGGATTATAATTTTATGGTACCTGGAACCCATTCCAAGTGGGTATCGAGGAAAGGGCTGCTGAGCAGGGGGGAAGTGGCTACTATATTCAAAAAAGGAACAGGCACTTTGCTCTGGGTATTGATCGGTCTGGCGCTGATTTTTGCGTTCATTAATGGTTTCCGCGATTCATCCAGCATCATGGCGGGGGTGATATCATCCCACGCGCTGCCGCCGCGCCTGGCACGCTACATTTGTGGAGTGGCGGAATTCGCAGCGCCCTTTCTGTTCGGTATTGCGGTGGCGAAATCCATCACCACTGATCTGGTCGACCCGAGTATCATCTCTCTTGAAACCATCACCATGGCCATCGCCGCGGCCTTGATCTGGACCATATTTGCCTGGCTCATCGGCATCCCGTCCTCATCTTCTCACTCGCTGGTGGGTGGCATCCTGGGGGCAGTGCTGCTGGTGGACGGGCCGCAGGCCATCATTTACAGCGGGCTGTATAAGGTGATCCTGCCGCTGTTTTTAGCTCCCATCCTGGGGTTTGCGGCGGGATACGTGATCATGAACCTCATTTTCCTGGCGACGATGCACGCCACCCCGAAGGTGAACAACCACTTCAGGCACCTGCAAATCGTCACCATGATCGGGCTGGCGCTTTCGCACAGCGCCAACGATGCCCAGAAGTCGATGGGGGTCATCACCCTGGGGCTGATATTGGCGGGAAAGATCAGCTCATTCGACGTGCCTTTGCTGGTGGTGCTGGCCTGTGCGGCGGCGATCGGTTTTGGGGCATCGCGCGGCGACTGGCGTCTAATGCGCACCCTGGGACAGAAAATCTACGTCGTCCGCCCGGTGAATGCCCTGGCATCGCAGGTGGGCTCCAGCCTGGTGATTTTCATTTCGGCGCTAATCGGCGCGCCGGTGAGCACATCGCAGGTGGTGAGCATGGCGCTGGTGGGGGCGGGGTCGGCCGAGCGGGTGAGCAAAGTGCACTGGCAGGTGAGCAGGGATATGCTGACCACCTGGGTGCTCACCATCCCCATCACCATGTTCATTGCGGCTATTTTCGAGGAGCTTGCGGTAACGCTCCATTTTTAGAAGCCACCTAAAAGTATAATTGGTAAAAGCTTGCATCAGGAGGGATTGCATTATGGCAGAGACGATCAAGATCAACCGCGCCCCGGTGCTCACGCTGTGGGGCGTGATCGTGGCAGAAAGGCTGGGCTACCAGCACGATGAAGCGCTGACCCTGGGGAAGGCCGTGGCAGGGCTGAACGCCCAATCAAAGGGACAGCGGCTGGGTATCTATACGCCGGCCGAAAAAGAATTGGATGAGAAGCGGGGCGAGAAAGCCAAGCAGCGCAAGGTGGGCGAGACGCTGCTCGTGGAGGTGGTGGGCAGGGCGGTGCCAGCGGTGAAGACCGGGCAGGGCTTGCGCGCCACGGCCAAGGGTGAGGCGATCGACCCGCAGAGTGTGGAGCGCTACTTGCTGAAGAAGTTTGGAGCCGACCTGGCGGAGGTGCGGGCGGCACTGGAAGCCCTGGCGCAAGCCTACGAGCCGCAGGAGTTGGAGCGGCAGGCATATAAGCTGTACGAGCGCTTCCGACCGGGGATCCCCGAGGGGAGGCAGGGATGGGGAGCGGAGGGGGAGCTGAGCCTGGAGAAGGTGAGGAAGATGGCGGGGGAAACCGTCTGAACTATGATTTTTGTGATGCCAATTCTGCTTGAGACATTTCGTTTACCAATTTATTGATGCTTTTTCCCTGCTCATTTGCTCGCAGGTATAATTTTTCATGGTATTCCGGATCGATCCTGACTTCGAATTTGCCTGAATAGGGTTTTTGTGGCTCTTCTCCACGCTGTTTGCAAAAAGCGAGATAATCTTCGATGGAATCCTTGAACGCCTGGTTGAGATCATCAACGCAATCATCGTCGAAATTGATCACATCTTTGATACCCAAGACTCTGCCATGAAAGATTTAAGCATCATCGTCAAAATCGATTTTAGCGAGATAATTTTTATATTTCATCTCACACCTGCATTTCTTAGAAATCTTCGTACATCTTCAAAAGTACCTTTGGTGGTTGTCCTTTCCGGATGAGGTCTGTGAAAAACCGCTTTTACACCATTGAAAAAGATGCTAACAAATCATGTGATATGTAAACGACTTTTATATGGTTTCCCGTCAATAAACTCGATTTGTCGCCAACCACTGTTATCATTCATGGTAATCCAGCGGCGTTCGTCTTGCCTGTAGAACCAATTTTTATCCTGTTGGAAATAGACCTGCCTACCAGCCACTTCCCAAATATTAAGGATGTCGTTGCTATGGGAGTGTATTTCGTCAAAGTCAGTCATGGCTTTTTGTCCCATCTCGGAGTAACATTGGTGAAGCGTTAGTAGGCTTGTATTAATATCCGAAGGTAGAGGAATAACATTAAGTCCAATCTTACACGCTTCTTCGAGCAATATCGGATAACTATGTGAAGGATACTTAGCATTGAGTGTATCTGCTATTTGAGTAGCAGCCTCATCATCTGTAATGTGATAGGAAAGCAATGCTTTGCAAAGCATTATCGATAATGATTCCGCCCTAGACACAGCTCCAATTACCAACGGATGGACATATTGGTAAAGAACCCTGTAAGGGTTTTCTTTCGATCCTGCCTGCTCAGAGCGCCACAATCGAAGTACTCTAGTTAATTCATCCAAACTTACACTGACACGAGAATTATCGCGATCTAAAGGTGATAAGTCATGTGTCAATGATGTATCAACAGCAGTCAGATAGCCCATCTTTCCCATCTGGATTTCATTTGCACCTAAAGCTATCATTGTTGCAGCAGAAGCACATTCAAGGGGAGCTAGAACAACAAGACGGTGACAATATTGCCGTAATAAGCTGACTAAGCGTAAAGAAGCTTCTACTGAACCACCGTCAGATTTAACAAACAAATTAAGTGTTTCTTGCTTTCCAACCATCTCCAGTATCTCGTAAAGCGCGACAACGTCACTTTGACATACAGAACCACGAGGATTATTCCAATATGTTATCAAGGGACTACCAAGAATTTCCGTAATTTTTCTTACTAGCTTTTGGGTCTTTTTAAACAAGATAGGTGGTTGCTTAATTCTGGGATGATCCTGCTTAACCATGATTTATCCTCCTCTGGGAATCGTTAAGAGCCCTCATTTAATCATCTGCAGCTAACAATATGTATATATTTATTACTTTTCTTATTTTGCCTGGTATAACCTCTGTTATTATCAACTGTCATCAATATCTATCGAATAAAAGCAATATATTACCAGTAACGCCGAGCAGTACAGGTTATTTGGACCTGCTCTTTTATTTACTATC
>CAYLPS010000103.1:0-12193 GCA_964385625.1 uncultured Anaerolineaceae bacterium
GCGCTGGGATACCATCGTTCGGCCTGTGCTGCCACCATCCGCACCCTGGTACGCTCCCATCGAACACTGCTGGGGTGAACAGAGCCTTTCTAATGAAGCGCCAGGTAAGTGCCGCTTGAACGGGTTGGAAAAACGCTTAAAATTATTGTTCTCTTTAGCAAAATTGGAATTTAAATCCCCACATAAATTCCGGCATGGACATGCCGTTTTCGGTTTGCTGCATGCTCAAACCATGGCCGACTATAAAGCCGTTTCCATGAACCTGATGCATGACAGCATCGAAATCACCGACAGCACCTATGCACCCATGTTGTCATCCGATGTTCAGGATCGCATTGCAGGGCTGTCTGGTAGGGCAGTGTCCACGCCGGATTGCGAAGCACCCCGTGCGGGTAATGAGTTGGAAACCTACCTCAGCAGTTTAGGCAAAGAAAGCCTGGGCCGCGCCCTGGTCTTCATAGCCGGGAAGCTGACCCAATGAGCAACCTCTTACAGTCTCCAATTATCCACTGGGCTGGCCTTGCGATGCGCGTTCTCCACGTCTACCTCAGCAATCTGGGCATAGTGGCGCACCATATCCAACGAACCGTGGCCGAGCAGCGATTGGAGAGTGAAGACATCTCCACCCGAACGCAGATAGGTGATCGCAAAAGTGTGACGAAATTTGTGCGGATGGACATGCGTAATTTGAGCGCGCTCGCCCAAACGCCGGATCAGGATGCGCAGGCTGTCTCGGTTGAAAGGCCGGTCGCCAGCGCTGATGAAAAGCGGCGCTTTAGGATCACTCCCATCTTCACGAGTGGCCAGGTAACGCCAGACTGCCTTGCGGGCAACCTTTCCCAGGTAAGTGACACGGCCTTTCCCACCTTTTGCACCTCCACCGACCCCATGCCGGACATTCACCTTGCCAGTCTTCAAGTCCACATCTTCGACAGTCAGCGAACAAAGCTCGGTTGCACGCAGCCCGGTATCCAACAAGGTCAGGACAATCGCCTGGTCGCGGTTGGCGCTAGGCCGGCGCATAACAAATTTATGCCGCTGTTCGGTTTGGGCTTCACGCGAATAAATACAGGCCTTGATCAGCTTTTCAATATCCTCTTTGGAGAACGTTTGAATAACGTGTTGGGGAAACTTGGGTGGGGTGATTTCTTTGGCTGGATTAGGCAGATTGAATTCTTTGTTCAACCAGGTGTAAAAGGCGCGCAAAGCGATGTAAACATTCCGCAGCGATTTAGCCGACAGGGGATCTTCATTCCCATTCCAACGCTTTGGTTTGTACTCGGTGCGCATCCAAGCAAGATAATTGGTGAGATCGGACGATTTGATTTTGGCAACATCCTGATCTTCGATGTGGTTCATCCATTGGTTCAGATAGTATTCATAGGAGTCAACCGTGCGCTGGCTTAACCCCTCTGCTACCTTAAATTTCATGAAGCCGTCGATGGCTTTGGAGATGGGAATGGAAATCCGGTTTTTTGACGAGCTTAGAGTACTGCGGTTCATTGAAAAATCCTCCGATTCTGAGAAAAATTCAACCGCAGTACGCCGGGTTAACGAAAAACCAGAGTACATAGTACTCTGGTTCCTTCCTAGTAGCGGGGAGTGGATTCGAACCACTGACCTCCGGGTTATGAGCCCGACGAGCTGCCACTGCTCCACCCCGCATCAATTTTGCCCATCTACCGGATTAATATTTCAAAACCAGACCAGCTGAGCGGGCGGTATTATAGCATGCACTTTGCCTCAAGTCAAGCTGACTGTTCAGCGGATCATTCGGTAATATTATCATTTGTATTGACGATGATGATGTTAGGGCTGGTCGACAAACAGCGACATCCAGACCTGCCAGTTCTGGATCACTTCAGGTGTAATTACCGGCGTATGCGTAGCTTGAGGGGTGAGCCCTTCCTGTTGAATGGGGACGACTAAAACATCCCCTTCCCTGCCCATATGCTCGAAATTGTATGCCCAGTAATATACCGCAGCTTCTGAGGTGGCATAAGCTACTTGCGTTTCAAGCGCCACCTGGGTTTCTACCAGGCTGGTCACACGGGCACTGACATCTTGCTTCTCAGCGGTCAGTCGGCGTAATTCAGCCATGCGGCTATTAAAGTCCATTACCAGGAGTACCAATACTGCGAACCCTACTAAAATGAGAGCAGGCCTCCATCCTTTTCCTGGTAATTTCATGACTCCATCTTACTCCAGCCTTTACGTTCGCGCAAGGGAGATAAAAAAAACCCCGCAGGTTAATGCAGGGATTGTGCCAGTGCCGAAGGTGGGACTTGAACCCACACGAGCGTAATGCCCACTACGCCCTGAACGTAGCGCGTCTGCCAATTCCGCCACTTCGGCAAGCGAAAATTTACAGGGGTGATGCAGATTTTACCTGGATTTTTTGTTTTGTCAACCTCGACAGGTGATGCTATAATTTCTTGGGTTCAGATATATGGCTCCGATGTTTGAACAAATCTCCGGTTTATTAGTCACCCTAGAGGGTGAGCTGATTTATTCATTGCTCTTAACACTGCTGGTGCTTAGTGCGCTAGTTTCTTGTCTATATGTAATTGCAAGGCGTGAATCGGCTAGCGGGCAAAGACTGCAGCTGGGGCTTTGGTTATTATTGTTGGCGCAGATTTTCCTGTTTGGATTGACCTGGTTGGCTTGGCTGGGGATATTTGATGCACATTCCATCCTCCCTGCGCTCGATCGCAGCCTATCATTTTTTAGCCTGGTGACGATTATCTGGATGTGGGCCTACCCACAATCCAATAAAGCAGTCGATATATTTTTTGCCATCATACAGGTTGTCATTATTGTAGTGGCCGGTGTGGGTGGTTTGTTTGCCTGGTTGATATTAGCCCCAAACGCTGCTTACAATTCATCTTTGTTAGGAGGATATAGTTATTACACGGGATTCGGTATCATCATTGTCGGATTAATATTATTAGTCGTGCGACGCCCAAACAATTGGGTTTATGGCGGAATAATGCTGCTCATTTTAGTTGGGGGATACGGGGGGCAGTTTATTATGAACCAGCCGGATGCAGATTTCAGTGGTTTTATCCACCTGGGAGAGATACTCAGCTTCTTAATATTATTGACACTACCAACTCGGTTGATTGAATCTCGCCTGAAAAGTGACATCAAGCGTTTGCCAGAAGCAGCTGCACCAGGTGGAGGATTAGGGTTAATCACATCTCTCACAAACCTGCTGACAGAAACCTCACCTCAACAATATTACCAGTTGCTCACCGAGGTAGTAGCAGCCTATATGGATGCAGACGCTTGCATTTTGATCATGCCTCCAAAGTCGGGTGAGCAACTATTGATACCCGTTGGATATAACCGGCTGCAAGCCGGGGTAATAGAGGGGTTCACTGCCGACTCGCAGAAAATACCAACCATCTCCAAGGCCATCACCGACAATGAGCCTCTTTTCCTGGTGGAGAACCATGCCTCGAAAGAGATCCAGGCGTTGGCTGAAGGGCTTGGCATGGAAAGCGCGACCCAGTTGATGTTAGTGCCGTTCCATCCAAAAGCCGCCAATGTGGTCATGGCGTTGATTGTGCTATCAAAATCGCAATTTATACAATGGATAGAAGCAGATAGTCAGAGGCTGAACGAAATTACTAATTACCTGGTTTCTCAAGCTGGAAAATATGCTGTCGATGTCAGCCAGAAATCTGGACAGGCGGAAATGGAGCAAAAATTACAGCGCGCTGAAGCCTATGTTGACCAGGTGCGGTTGGAATATGCTCAGCTGAAAGCTAAATATGACAGCATTTCCACGGAAGTGACCTCATCTGCTACCCAGGCAGCCAACCTCGCTCTGCTGATGGAAAATCAGGGAAAGTTGCAAGAGAAAGTCGGACACCTCGAAGCCCGGAACCACGAGCTAGAAGCCCTATTAGGGAGAGGCAGACCTACCATGGAAGAAGTGGACCAGCTGAAACAAGAATTGCGAGCTGCCCTGGAGGATCTGGCAAGGATCCCCTCAGCACTATCAAAATCAGACCAAAAAATGTTAGAAACCCAGCTGTCAACGGTTAAGCACCTGGATGATTTGCAGCCAACCGAGCTGATCAATTCAATCGCCCAGGAATTCCGGCAACCAATCGCTTCGATCCTTGGGTATACCGATTTGCTGCTGGGCGAGTCGGTGGGAATCCTGGGTGCCATGCAAAGGAAATTCCTCGAGCGAGTCAAGGCATCCACAGAGCGCCTGAGGATATTATTGAATGAGCTTGTTCAGGTGATGTCTATCGATGGGGGCACTGTGGATCAAACAATGGTAAGCATTGATCTAAAAACAGTGATCGATGAGGCGACCGGAAATCTTGAAGCACAACTCAATGAGAAAAATATCAGTTTACTACTAGATTTACCACAAATTCCACCTGTTATCCGAGTTAATAAAGATGCATTCCTGCAGATACTGGCTAATTTACTAGAAAATGCATGCATCGTCACACCTTCTGATGGAGTGATCAGCCTGGCAGCCAAGGTGGAGCGAAGGGATGATTCCATCAGTTACGTCCTCATCTCGGTGACAGACCAGGGTGGAGGTGTGGCAAAAGCTGACCTGTCGAGGATTTTCCAGCGCCGTTACAAGGAAAAAAACCCAATGGTCAAGGGAATCGGAGATGCAGGTGTAGGCCTTTCGATCGTAAAGTCATTGGTGGAGCTGAACAAAGGGCGTGTGTGGGTGGATACTCAGGAAGGGGAGGGCTCCACCTTCAGCGTGCTGCTACCACTCGCCAGCGAGCACACGACTAAAGAAACTCCCAAGCCTGGCTAAATCTCTATGTCGTGCTTTCTATCTGGGGGGGTGAACCCCGCTGATCATCAATCTCATCCGGTTCTTTGAGATCAAAATTATAAAGTGTCGGGCACAGTTATTGCAACGAGAAACACGAGTTATTGTTGAAATCTCGAACCATGAAAAAATCATCAATTCTGTCCGGAACATTTCGAAGGGATTGTGTGTCTTAAGTCAAGAATGAGTATACGAAAAACTGGAATTTTGATTATCGGAATGCTGGTGTTATTGGTATTGGCGTGCAGCTTGCCAGGATATTTCTCAGCCCCACAAGCAAGCCTGGCAGGCAGGGTTGATTACCTGTTGGTGGCGCCTCCCGGGTCTACTCTCACACCCACACCTTTTCAACCGCTCCCACCAACACCTACCTATTTGCCCACCTCTCAAATCACCGAGCAGCCTGATATTGCACCACCCTCCTCTGTTCCAACTGAGGCGGAGGTCAGCTCGGATGAAGGACGCAGTTGGGATGATTATCCCGGGCCGAGTATATGGCCAGACCTGGACATCCCTGCCCCGGTCGGAATCCTTTCGCATCCGAAAGACCAGGTAAACATCTTGTTATTGGGCTCAGACCAGAGGCCCGATGATGGGGGTTTCCGTACGGATACTATCCAGCTGCTCACGATCAATCCACAGGAGGGTACGGTCAAGCTGACCGCCTTTCCGCGTGACTTGTATGTGTACATTCCAGGATATACCATGCAGCGCATCAATACAGCCATGGGCTGGGGGGGATTTGATGCCCTGGCGGAAACGATGGAATATAACTTCGGAGTGAAGCCTGAATATTACGTATTAATCAACTTCTGGTCATTCAAGGATGTGATTAATTCTATTGGTGGTGTCACTGTAAATATCGGCAGAGACTTGTGCGATCAGAGAGATGCTTTCGGCTGGTATTGCGTGTCGCAGGGCACGATGTGGATGGACGGAGAATCAGCATTGTGGTATGTACGCAGTCGCCATTCAACCAGTGATCTTGATCGAGGCCGACGGCAGCAAGAAGTGTTGAATGCAATCTTCGATAAACTGGTGAGCCTGGATTCTCTGCATCGTGTACCCGAACTCTATCAAATATATAAGCAAAATGTAACCACAAGCCTGGACCTTGATTTCGTGTTGAACCTGGTTCCCATCGCGTACCATATTGGGGATTCAGATCAGGTGGAGCGCCATGCCATTGGTGAAAGCCAGGTTTATAACTGGACCAATACTGGTGGGGCCATGGTGTTGGTGCCTATTCGAGAAGCGGTCCTTGATGTCATGCGCCAGGCAATCAGCGAGCCATAGGGTGGAGTGTAAAACATTACCGGTATAAGGAGATGGTTGGATGACATTAGAGGGTAAAGGATTTTTCACCTGGAAAATACCCAATTGTGAGAAAGGAAATCCGAAGCAGATTGCCAGCCTGGCCAGTGCGGCGGGTCTATCTCATCTGGTGGTTAAAATCGCCGATGGCCCCATGGTGTACAACGGTACCTGGGGCGATACGACTGATTACACCACACCGCTGGTAAGCGCATTGCGGGCCAGGGGTATCAAGGTTTGGGGATGGCATTATATCTATGGGGATAGCCCAATCAATGAAGCAAATGTAGGTATTGCACGTATCCGGCAATATAACCTGGATGGGTATGTGATTGATGTGGAGAAGGAATACAAAGAAAGCGGCAAGAAGGTGGCGGCGAAAAAATTCATCAACCAGGTGCGGTCAGCGTTCCCCAAGCTACCCATCGCTTTGAGCTCATACCGCTACCCTTCGCTGCACCCGCAAGTGCCATGGGCGGAATTCCTGGAGCAGTGCGATATCGTTATGCCGCAGGTTTACTGGATGAAAGCGCACAATCCCGCCGACCAGTTGGGTCGCTGTGTCAATGAATTCCAAGCCAAAACGCCTTCACGCCCTATTGTTCCCACTGGGGCAGCATTCCGCGAATTTGGGTGGCAACCAACTGACAGCGAAGTGCTCGAGTTCGTGAAGAAGGCTAGGGAGTTAAACCTGAGCGCGGTGAATTTTTGGGAATGGTCGGATGCAAGATCAGGCAACCTGCCGGGAGTTTGGGAAACGATCAAAGAATATAAGTGGCGCCAAAAAGATGAGCCCAAGGATGTGTGCGAAAATTATATTGACGGATTGAACGCGCGTGATATTGATAAAATCCTTAGCTTATATACTTTACCGGCGGTGCACATGACGAACATTCAAACTACCCAGGGATTGGACAAACTTCGGACATGGTACAATAAATTGCTTAATGAAATGCTCCCAGATTGCATCTTCAACCTGGGAAGCTATACTGGAAAAGGAAGCTCACGCCACATGACCTGGTCGGCTTCCTCATCGAAAGGGATCGTCCGCAATGGAAATGATACCCTTGGATTATCCAAAGGGAAAATCAGCTATCATTACTCCTTTTTTACCGTCACTCCGTTGACTATCATTGCCAAGTAAATTTCCTGTGGTTAGAGTATGGGTGGTATTTGTCACTGTTTGCTTGCTGGCAGCCTGCAGCTCGCCTGTGGAAAGCATCCCTACTGCAAGCCAGACGAGCAAGCCGAGCAGCACGATCACGCTTACCGCCACTCCCACCAACACAACCACTCCCACAGCCACAGTTACACCCAGTCCCACACTCACGGCAACCAGCACCGGCACACCAACGCTGACACCCACGCTGGCGCCCTTGGCCATGTTCACCACCCGGGAGCTGCGTCAGGGTGTTTTACCCCAGGCTTACCTGCAGGACAACTGCGCCTACCTGGGTATGCGCTGGGAGGCGAATGGAAGCACGCCAGGTGCGGTGGTGGTGCCCATCATGTTCCACAGCATCGCCCAGGATGACCGGCAATTAGCCGACCCGGCGAGGGATATTACTGTGTCACAATTCACTGATTTTGTCGAGTATGCTCATTCCTTGGGGTTTGAAACCATCACCACCCAGCAACTGCTGGATTTCATGACCCATAATGCCTCAATCCCGATCCGTTCAATGATGATCATCATTGATGACCGCCGGCCCGGGACGATCCAGCAACAAATCATGCCAGTGCTGGAGGAATACAACTGGACGGTGACCGCGGCTTATATCACGGACCCAAGTGACTTGCAGTGGGCATGGGATTTGATGGACCAGCTTTATGCTACGGGCAGGCTGGATGTACAATCGCATGGCTACAGTGGTAAGGTGTATATCCAACCTGAGACACCTGTTGACCAGATCCAAAGTGAGATACGGGATTCGACTGCGGTGCTCGAGCAGCATTTTGGCAACCTGCCTATCGCCTTCATCTGGCCGGGAGGGGATTTCACACCTTTGAGCGTGCAGATAGCCCGCCAGGGAGGCTACCAATTGGGATTCACTGCCTACTCGCGTGGACCGGTGATGTTCAACTGGGTGCCGCTGGGGGAGGAGGAGCAGGCGGTGAACGACCCGTTGATGGTGCTGCCCCGCGCCTGGAGCAGCGCGGTGAACAGGAACCTGGACGAAGCGGTGAGAATCAGCGAGCAGGCGCAGGCGTTTGCCGAACAGAATTACGAGGTGGAAGCCAGCTGGTACCACACCTATTGCGGGGGAGCGCTTAACCGGCCTTAGTGGAAAAAATCACCAAGGTCACAAAGGACGCCAAAGATAGAAATAAAAGACTGGTTAAAACCTGACCAACTTTCTCTCAAGCAGAAAAATCAGGATTTTCGCCGGGAACGAGGGACCTTTTTTGCGGGAGGCTTCCAGCTGGAAGGGATTCGGACCTTTGGCTGGGTGGAACCCGGTTTGCCTGGGGCTGGCTTGCCTTTCTTCTGTGCGGCAGCCTTCGAGCTCCTGGTTTTGACAGCTTTCTGAGCCTTGGATTCGGCCTTCTTCTGCGGGGTAGCCCTGGCGCTTTTGGGCCTGGCGGATTTCGGAGCCACGGGCTCGACTATATCCTGGATAGCCGTCTTTTTCCTCTCAGGTTTAGCAGATTTTTGAGAGCTGTTTTTTTTGTCACCAGGTTTCACTGTAGCTTTACGGGACACAGTGGAAGCTTTAGAAATCTCGGATGAAGAGGCTTTGACCGGCGGCTTGTTCCCAGTGAGCACGGACGGTTTGGCTGTTGACGTCAATTTTCGGGTGGAGGAGGAGCCTTTGCCAGTGCTTTTTACCGGCTTTTCCGGGTTGGTTTTAACTTTATTGGCTGTGGATGAGGTAGATTTCGGTTTATTCGAGCGGGGGGTGGCCTTTGCGCTGCTGCCGGCAGGGACGGGTTTTCTCGGGGTAGATGAAGCCTGGTTATTGGGGGAACGGCTAGTTTTTTGCGAGGTGGTTTTCCTGACAGGGGTAGCAGGTTTGGAGATAAGCTCAGGCTGCCCTGCTTTGCTAGGCCGGGTTTTACCAGCCGATGACCGGGATTCTCGCCTGGCCGCCTGACGAGGTTTGCGAGTGGTTGCGCGGGCAGGCTTGGGGGCAGCTTTTTCTGGTGGCGCATCCATCCCAAAGGACAGTTGCTCCACTTCGGGAGCAGGCGGGGATGATTCAGGCTCCTCGGGCAGCACTAGCTCTTTTTCGGGGGCGGCTTGTTGCCCAGCAACCGGCCGGGGCACCGCCCAAGGCAGGCTTAAGCCCAGCACCTGGTAGCCGGATTTGAGCTCGACGATGGCCTTGCCCGAAGCGGCGCGGGTGCGCAAAGGGGCCTCGTCCAGACGCATGGCCTTGGGGGCAAGCTTATCCAGCAGGATAGCCAGGCGCGTGCTCGGCTTACCAGCGGCAATGCCCACCAGCCGGGCGGTGCGAGGTAGTTTCCAGGAGATTACCCCGCGACCATAACGGCTTTGAGTGGGGAACTGGTCAGTAGCCACACGCTTGGCTTTGCCATCCGAGGCCAGCAGGAGGATCTCTCCACGGCGGGGAATGAGCTCCATGCCAATGACCAGGTCACCGGCGCCGAGCTTGACGCCTGCCACGCCAGCTGCCACCAAGCCCATGGGGCGAACCTGCTCTTCGTGAAAACGGATCGCCAGGCCATCGGCGGTGACCAGCAGGACTTCGGCATTACCATCGGTCAGTCTGAGCCAGCCGAGGGCATCATTTTCATTGACTTTTACCAGAGTGAAGCTGTGGCCGGTGGGACCGGGCAGCTCTTCGATAGCGGTTTTCTTGAGCATACCCTGCCGGGTGGTGGTGAACACATACCAGGCAGGCAGGCGCTCATCTTTCGGGGGTAAGGTGAACAGGGCTGCCAGGTTGTCATCCTCGCTCAAAGCGGAGATTTTATGAGCTGGAGCGCCATCTTGAGGGTTATCGGCCTCTGGCAGGGTTTGCACGGGGATGCCGGCTGCCTCGCCTTTTTCGGAGACCAGGAAGAGGGTGTCGCGAGTGTTGACTTGCAGCAGGAAGCGCGGGGCTGCCGTGCCGCTGATGCGGGGTGGCTTCTCGTCAAGGGTGCGGGATAGCAGGCCATCGGAGGTGGCCGATACCCACACGACCTGCTCGGGCAACAAATCGGTGGCGGTGAGCACGGGCAGGACCGATCTGGCATCTATGCCCAGGCGAGTGATCTGTGTGCGGCGTCGGTCACCATATTCATCCTTTACCTGGCGTAGCTCAGCTGCCACGGCCAGGCGCATTTTCAAAGGAGAGCCCAATAGGGCTTCCAGCTGCTTGATCTGGGTCAGCAGCTCTTTATACTCATCCTCGATTTTCTTGCGCTCAAGGGCAGCCAGGCGGCGCAGCTGCATATCCAGGATGGCCTGGGCCTGGATTTCCGACAGGCGGTAGCGCTTCATCAAGCGGTCGCGGGCAATATCGGCATCAGGGGCTTTCTTGATGAGCTCGATGATCTCGTCCAGGTGGCGTAGGGCTACCCTCAAACCCTCGAGGATGTGCAGCCTCTCGCGAGCCTTGGCCAGCTCGTGCTCGGCACGCCGGCGGATGACGACCAGGCGATGGTCGAGGTAGACGCGCAAGGCCTGCTTGAGCGATAGCATGCGCGGCTCACCATCCACCAGGGCGAGCATGATGATACTGAAGGTAGAACGCATGGCCGTACGTTTATAGAGGGCCTGAAGCACCTTTTCAGGCTCGGCAGTGCGGGAGAGCTCCACCACGATGCGCAGTCCGTGACGATCGGATTCATCGCGCAGGTCGGTGATGCCTTCCAGGTGACCCTCACGCGCCAGCTGAGCGATGTGCTCGATGAGCGCTGACTTGTTGGTCATATAGGGCAGCTCGGTGATGATGATGCGATTACGCCCGCGGGTGATCTCCTCGATATGGCAGCGGGCCTGAACCGTCACGCGCCCGCGCCCGGTGCCATAAGCAGCGGTAAGGTCGTCTTCGTGGGTGTCCTGGACGATCAGACCGCCAGTGGGGAAGTCGGGACCCTGGATGAACTTCATCAGGTTTTCGATGTTGACATCATCGAGGCGGTCCCAATTTTCGAGCATGTAGATCAAGGCATCCACCACCTCGCCCAGGTTGTGGGGCGGGATGTTGGTGGACATGCCCACTGCAATGCCAGTGGCGCCGTTAACCAGCAGGTTGGGCAGAGCACTGGGAAGCACATCCGGTTCCTTGAGCGAACCATCGAAATTTTCGGAGAAATCGACGGTTTCCTTGCGGATGTCAGCCAGCATCTGCATGGCGGGGGCGGTGAGGCGAGCCTCGGTGTAACGCATGGCGGCGGGAGGGTCGCCATCCATGCTGCCGAAGTTACCCTGGCCCTCCACCAGCAGGCAGCGCATGGAGAAATCTTGGGCCATGCGGGCCATGGATTCGTAGACCGCCAAGTCACCATGCGGGTGATATTTTCCCAGCACTTCGCCGACGATGCGGGCCGACTTCTTATAGGCTGTGTCGGGACGCAGGCCCATGTCAAACATGGCATACAGGATGCGGCGGTGAACGGGCTTGAGACCATCGCGGGCATCGGGCAGGGCGCGGGCCACGATAACACTCATGGCGTAGTCGAGGTAGGCCTGCTGCATGGTTTGGTCAATATCGATTGAACGGACGAGACCGACTTCCATAGGAGCTCCAAAAAGGAAATTAGCGTTTAGCCATCAGCCAGATTGATAATGATAAAATTCGGCGATCTGATAATGCTATAGCTGTCGATTACATCACCACAGGAATATTAAGGGTAAATTGGGGAAACGTCAAGCCAAAGAAGTATTATATGGAAAACGCATCAGGTTGGTAAGGTTCGGGAGAAATAAGCACGAAAAACAATAAGGACACGAAGGTTAATTGATATTATAAAAAACAAAAGCATTCAATTCATATAGGGATACACAGATATGATTGAAGGGTTGTGATGGTAATGAATATATGCTTGGGTTACCATAAAGTATCGATTGTATCATAGCACAAATGTTCTATTTGTCAAGGGTACTTA
>CAYLPS010000104.1:0-12014 GCA_964385625.1 uncultured Anaerolineaceae bacterium
TCACCCTTCTGGGGTGAATTTGTTGGCAAAATATATCAGACGTGGAATCCAGGTTTAACTCGATGGCACATGCCCTCCGAGAAAGAGATGAACGGCTCAAAGAGTTTACCCGCAAGAAATTCATGGAATCTGAAAGGCTGGCACTCATCGGGCAGCTAGCCGCAAATGTAGCCCATGAGTTAAACAACCCGCTCCAGGGAATCGTGACCTACTCTCACTTACTCTTAGAGAGAAATTCAATTGAGGATTCAACAAAGCAAACCCTTAATAAAATCGTGGTCCAGGCTAACCGAAGCCGAGATATTATCCGGGGGCTGTTGGATTTCTCCAGGCAGCGGAAACCTGACAAGACACTGTGCGACATCAACATCCTGTTGGAGGAATCTCATTCCTTCCTGGAAAACCAGGCTCTCATGCACAATATTGAAGTCATTATGGATCTCGATAGTGATCTGCCATCCATCGTGATCGACCCTTCTCAGGTTCAGAGGGTGTTTATCAACATGATCGTCAATGCTGCGGAGGCAATGAACGGCAATGGCCGATTAATCATGACCACCAGACGGGATACAAACCGGGGGTGCATTGAAGTTACCTTTACTGATACGGGGATGGGTATCTCTGAGGAAAACCTGGAAAAGATATTTGATCCTTTCTTTACCACGAAAGAAACAGGGCATGGTGTGGGATTAGGGTTAGCAATCAGTTATGGAATCATCAAAGAGCATGGAGGATCAATCTCAGTCGAAAGTGAAGTGGGCAAAGGAACCACTTTCACCATTCGACTGCCGGTTATTAGCAAAGTGGAAGGGGTGAATAATGGATAATAAACCGACCATTCTGATCATCGACGATGAGGAGGTCGTCTTGGATTCTTGCACAATGATATTGGTAGGGGGCAACTACAATGTCATGACAGCCCAGGATGGGATGACTGGATTGAAGCTGGTTGATGAATTGCAACCAGACCTGGTTTATATCGATTTAAAGATGCCTGGTATTCCTGGCACCGAAGTGTTAGAAAAAATCACCGAAAAAAACCCAACCATTGTCGCCATAGTAATTACCGGATATGCAACGGTTACATCAGCCGTGGAGGCAATGAAAAAAGGTGCGTATGATTTCTTGCCCAAGCCGTTTACACCGGATGAATTCCGCCTGATTACTAAACGCGGGCTTGAGAGAAGAAGGCTGATACTCGAAACCATCTCGCTCCGCAAAGACAAAGAAATGCTGAGAGAGAATTTTGCCGCAATCGTATCGCATGAGCTAAAGTCGCCGCTCGGTGCAATTCAACAAAATCTCTTCATTTTATCTGACGAACTCTCGAATCGCTTAACAGAGAGCGAAAAAGTCAAGTTCGAGCACATGAAAAGTCGTATTGATGACTTGATTAAACTGATCAATTCGTGGCTCAGGGTGTATTCTGTTGATATGTCGAAAATAAAGGACAGCTTTACCGCGATACCAGTCCATGATGTGATCTCAAATGCAATAGAAGACATTCAGCCTCAAGCGGTGCGGAAAGATATCCAATTGGTTACCAATGTGAGTGAGAAGTTGAACCCGATTGAAGGAGACAAAACAAGCCTCGAAGAGGCATTGGTAAATATCATCGGGAATGCAATAAAATACTCATACCCTAGCAGCAAAGTATTTGTTAATGCAGTCGAGAATAATGGAAATATTGAAATAGATGTCATAGACACCGGAGTTGGAATTGCGGAAGAAGAGCTTCCAAATGTTCTATCAGATTTTTACCGTGGGGGTAGTGCCCAGAGCGTTGAGGGCAGCCATGGTATTGGATTGACCGTTAGCCGAAAAATCATCGAAGCGCACAATGGAACTATATGCGTGAAGAGCCAACTGTCACATGGCACGACATTTACAATACGACTGCCTAGCATGAAAAAGAAAGTGTAATTCATAGCATACAAAGATCATAACTATTCGGAATAATTATACGGAAGTAAAGGAGAATTACGATGGCTGAACCAAAGAAACTTTTGATTATTGATGACGATCCTGATTTTGTAGATGCGATTAAATCAATACTTGATGGTGCGGGTTACAGCGTGGACGTCGCATATAACCCAAAGACTGGTCTTCAGGCATTGCAAAATCATGTGTATGACCTGTTGCTCCTCGATATTATGATGGGGCGCGGTGCTGAAGGAATCATGATTGCTCGCAAGCTAAGAAAGGACACCAAGCTGAGAGAGATGCCTGTCTTAATTATCACGGGCATCCGAGAGCAAATGGCGTTCCTGTTCCCTGGTGAACCTGTCCATCCCCGCTTCGTGGCGGTCGATGAGGTGGTGGAAAAGCCAGTTGAACCAAAACTGCTCCTCGAAAAAGTAAGCACGCTCATTGATATGGCAGAAGCCAGGAAAGCCAAGCTGACCTAGAAAGGAGATCTATGGCAGACAAACCCACCTTTACTAGTGAAGTTGCCAACCTCTTGCTGGCAGCAGAAGGAAATCCACTTTCTACATGCATTCAATGCGGCACCTGTTCTGGTTCATGCCCGGCAGCGCCGTACATGGAGCAGACACCTCGGCGAATCATCGCGATGATCAATGCAGGATTTAAGGATGACGTTCTCAAGACCAATACATTCTGGTATTGTGCATCCTGCTATCAATGCACCGTGAGATGCCCGAGTGGAATCGATATCGCAGAAGCCATGTACGCACTAAAGCGTTATACCATGTGGAAAAATCAATATAAAGAGGGATTGATAGGGCCTACATTCTCGGAGACTTTTGTGAAGACAATCATTAGAAGCGGGCGTTCTTATGAGCCCCTTCTGGCACCTACATATATTTTTAGCTATGGCGTTCGTGAATTTTTTAATGAGGCTTTGAATGCCACCAACCTGATGCTAAAAGGAAGAATACCGATTCTACCTCCAAGGATTAAGCGGTTAGCGAATTTCAGGAGAATGATTGCACACATCATTCCCCTCGGAGGGATAGAATGAAAGAATATGCGTATTTCCCCGGCTGTTCGCTAGAGAAAATAGCCATTAGTTACCACCTTTCTGCCCTAGAAACCACGAACCAGCTTGGGGTTAAGCTGACCGAGCTGGAAGATTGGAACTGTTGTGGAGCGACCGCGTACTTTCACGTGGATGAATTGCTAGCTTATACACTCTCCGCCAGGAATCTTGCCATGGCAGAAAAGATCGGGCCAGAAGTCGTGGCTCCTTGCAGCGCATGTTATAAAAACATGTACTTTACCAATAAGCATCTACAGGACGACCCGGACCTGGCTGATCACATCAACGATGCTCTGCACGAGGATGATTTATCCTATTCGGGGAAGATGATTGTAAAACATCTCCTGGAAGTATTTGCCAATGACATTGGTCCAGACGCCATTAAAAGCAAGGTGGTTTCACCGCTGAGCGGGGTAAAGGTTGCTGCCTATTATGGTTGTCAGATCTTAAGGCCAAGAAAAGACCATGAGGACGTCGAGCAACCACAATTCTTTGAAGCCTTGATGGCAGCTACAGGGGCAAGCCCAGTTGATTACCCGTTAAAAATGACTTGCTGTGGCGGATCGTTATTGCTATCTAGCAGGCCCGCTGCATATGGGATGATCCACAACTTACTGCACGAGGCAGAACGAGTGGAAGCAGATGTTATCGCCACGGCCTGCCCGTTATGCCAGGTAAACCTCGAATGTTATCAGCAGCAGATCAATCAGGAATATGGCACGCATTTCTCCATCCCCGTGGTGTATTTCACCCAGCTTATCGGGTTGGCTTTGGGGATTCCGGCAAAAAAACTAGGTTTTGGAAAAGAATTTCTAAGCCCGATGAAAGCGATTGAAGAAATCAAAAATATGCATAATCAACAGGAGGCAATAGCACAATGATTCTATCTGTAAATATTGTCAACCTCAACCGAGAAGTAGTGATCGCCCGGTGCTCCAAGGAGTAAATAAGATGACTGAAAAAATAGGAGTATATGTCTGTCATTGTGGTACGAATATCGCTGGCACTGTGGATGTGGAAGACGTATCAAAGTGGGCAGCCGAAGAGCTGAAATCGCGTGGGGTTGTTGTAGCCCGTGATTACAAGTTTATGTGCTCCAGCCTTGGTCAAGAGCTCATCGAAAAAGATATCCACGAGCAGGGATTAACTCGCGTGGTGGTAGCTTCGTGCTCTCCGCACCTGCATGAACCAACCTTCCGTAATGCCTGTGCCCGGGCAGGACTCAACCCATATCTTTTCGAGATGGCGAACATACGAGAGCAAGATTCCTGGGTTACGACAGATAAGGTAGAAGCTACGAAAAAAGCGAAAGCTCTTATCGCTGCAGCTGTCAACCGCGTCGCTTACCAGCAGCCACTAAATTCATTATTTGTACCCATTGATCCGAATGTGCTGGTGGTCGGAGGAGGCATCACCGGGATACAAGCAGCCCTGGAAATCGCCAATAGCGGGCAAAAAGTATACCTGGTGGAACGCGAGCCGTCCATCGGGGGGCACATGGCGCAATTTGATAAAACCTTCCCAACCCTGGATTGTTCCGCCTGTATCCTGACACCCAAAATGTTCGATGTTGGCAATCATAAGAACATCACGCTCTTAACCTGGAGTGAAGTCGAAAAGGTCGAGGGGTATATTGGGAATTTTACGGTAACCATCCGCAAAAAAGCCCGCTACATCGATACGAGCGTCTGCACAGGCTGTGGAGTGTGTTGGGAGAAGTGCCCCAAGAAAGTCGTTGATGACGTCTTCGAAGCAGGGCTCGGAAAACGAAAAGCGGTATATACCCCATTCCCGCAAGCAGTACCGAAGTTTCCGGTGATCGATCGAGAAAACTGCACCTTTTTCTTGAAAGGTACCTGTAAAGCCTGCCAGAAATTCTGCCCCACGGGTGCAATCAATTTCGATGACCAGGATGAAATCATCACGATCAAGGTAGGCAACATCATCCTTGCCACCGGTTTCGATTTATTTGACCCGCGCCGCATCCCGCAATATGGCTATGGGCGTCTGCCGAACGTATTCACCAGCCTAGAATTCGAGCGGCTCAGCAACGCAGCTGGACCAACGGGTGGAAAAATCGTCCTGCGGGATGGCGTCACGGTGCCAAAGAGTGTCGCTATTGCGCATTGCGTGGGCAGCCGTGATAAAAACTACAACAGCTATTGTTCGGCGATTTGCTGTATGCAAAGCCTGAAATTCGCCCATCTCGTGCATGAGAAGACCGGCGCCGAGGTTTATAACTGCTATATTGATATTCGAACCCCGGCCAAAGGTTACGATGAGTTTTACCAACGATTGTTGGACGAAGGTACACACTTCATCCGCGGGAAGGTTGCTGAGGTCACCTCAACCCCGAGAACGCCTGAAGAAGAGGGAAAACTCGTTGTTCAGGTGGAAGATACACTGATTGGCAAGCAACGCCGGCTTCCGGTGGATATGGTCATCTTATCCTGTGGCTTGGAACCTCGCCGAGACCATCATAAGATTGCTCATTTATTTGGGCTTTCATGCAGTGCGGATGGCTGGCTCATTGAACGCCATCCAAAGCTGGACCCGGTTGCCACCATGACGGATGGCGTTTTCATTGCGGGGGTTTGCCAGGGTCCCAAAGACATCCCTGCAAGCGTAGCTCAAGGTGCTGCTGCAGCAGCCAGGGTCTTATCCATCATCGGGCAGGGTGAAATCCAGATCGAAGCAGCTACGGCGATCGTGGATGAAACCTCTTGTGTGGGGTGCACACAGTGCATCTCTTCATGCCCGTATCAAGCGATCGAGTTCCTCAGCGATAAGGGCAAGGCGCATGTGAATGAAGCGTTGTGTAAAGGCTGTGGAACGTGTGTGGGAAGCTGCTTATCGAAATCCATTTCGCTAAAACACTTTACCGACGAGCAGCTTGTGGCTGAGATGGTTGGTGCCATGCAAGTGATGAAATCCTTCCAAACCATGGAGGTGGCCTAATGTTCGAACCAAGCATTATTGGATTTCTATGCAACTGGTGTTCCTATCGTGGGGCTGATTCTGCCGGTATGGCGCGTATGAAGTATCCGCCGAATGTAAAAATTATCCGCGTACCATGCAGTGGGCGCATCTCACCAGAACTGGTGCTGCGCACATTTCGTGAGGGTGCAGATGGCGTGATGGTGTTGGGTTGCCATATCGGTGATTGCCATTACAGCACAGGCAATCACAGGACAGCTAAACGCATGCCGATCGTGAAGAAGCTGCTCGAGTACACCGGCATAGATCCGGACCGGTTAATGGTTAATTGGGTGTCTGCGGCAGAAGGTGAAAAATTCACCAATGTGATCAAAAATTTCACCGAAAAAATCCGTGCCATGCCACCCTTTGTGGAGACGATGAAATGAACGACCGACTGTCAACCCTTCATGAGACGATACTACAAGTTTTTCCACAGGTTGAGGGTGTGTTAGCTCTCAAAAGTGGTCCAGCAGGAATTGCAGCACCGTATTTATTCTCACCGCAGCGCCCGGAAGAGCTTGACCGTTTAGCCCTCTGGCCAAAAGAACCGGTGCCGGACACCTTAAAGATTATTCAAAGGGCACATGCAGAAGCCAAGCTAGCGGTGGTATGCAGAGGGTGCGAGGAACGAGGACTTGTGGAGATGTTCAAGCACAACCAAGTCCAATGGGACAATATCATGCTGATTGGCCTGGAGTGCACACAAGAAGAGGCCGAATTCTGCCGTTGTTGGAAGCCCTATACGTCCCATGCCACCACCACTGTGGGGGACAAGATCGAGGGAGTGCCGGACCCATTGACGGACAAAATTGCTGCCATGTCCATAGAAGAAAGAAGGGAATTTTGGAAGAAAGAATTCGAACACTGCATCAAATGCTACGGCTGCCGTAACATCTGCCCGCAGTGCTTCTGCAACATCTGCACCCTGGAAGATAAGAAATGGGTAGAAACTGGGCACCTGCCGATGACAAACCCGTCCATGTATCACATGATCCGGGCTATGCACATGACTGCTAAGTGTGTTGGATGCCGGGAGTGCGAAGAGACCTGCCCGGCAGATATCCCCATGGGTGTGGAATTCCGGTTGATCGCCCGTGATGTCATTCAAATGTTCGCATATGAAACCGGAGCCAGGCTGGATCAGAAACCGCCTCAACTTTTGGTATTGGAAGAAGGCGAATACGAACGGACTGGGCTGCCACATTAAGGAGCGCAAAGATGATTGAATATAAAAACGTCCTAACCACCTGTCCATACTGTGGAACTGGCTGTGCCCTGCACCTTCAAGTGTTAGACGGCGCGCTGGTGGGAACCTTGCCTGCCAAGGGGCATCCTATCAGCCAGGGTAGCCTGTGCATCAAGGGCTGGAACGCCCATGCCTTCGTAAACCATAAAGACCGCTTGCGCACACCATACATCCGAAAGAATGGAAAGCTGGTTGAAGCCAGCTGGGAAGAAGCCCTCGGCCTGGTGGCAGAAAAGCTGGGTGCAATCAAAGCCGAAAGCGGTGCGGACAGCGTTGGCTTCTTGTCATCGGCCAAGTGCACCAACGAAGAAAATTACCTGCTCCAAAAGTTCGCTCGCGCGGTGATCGGCACGAATAACATCGACCACTGCGCCCGACTCTGACACGCTCCCACTGTGGCCGGTCTGGCCGCATCATTTGGGAGTGGAGCCATGACGAACTCGATCCCTGAGTTTGAAGAGTTCACCAATTGTTTCCTGATCATCGGTTCGAACACATCAGAAGGCCACCCGCTTATTGCGACACGAATCCTCAAAGGACAAAAGCGAGGCGCCAAGATCATCGTGCTGGACCCGCGCAAGAACCAGATCGGGAAATGGGCGGATATCTATTACACCTTCCGCCCGGGAAGCGATGTGGCCCTGTTCAACGGCTTGATGAACGTGATTATCAGTGAGGGCCTGGCAGATGAGGCCTTCATTGCTGAGCGAACCGAAGATTACGAAGCACTTAAAACGCTGGTAGCGGAGTATAACCCGGAGAAGGTTGCCGAAATTACGAATATTCCGGCGGAGGGGATCCGTGAAATAGCCCGGACCTATGCCCGGGGGAAACCTGCCGCCATCATTTATGCGATGGGAATCACCCAGCACACCACCGGGGTGGACAATGTCAAGTCGACGGCTAACCTGGCCATGCTGTGTGGCAATATGGGCGTCCCAGGCGGTGGGGTCAACCCCCTGCGCGGGCAGAACAACGTGCAAGGCGCTTGCGATTTGGGTGCCCTGCCGAATGTGTATTCCGGCTACCAGGCCGTGACGATCCCGGATGTGCAGAAGAAATTCCAGGAAGCCTGGGGTGCAGCTGGTCCACTTACTGTGGGCCTTACTGTGACCGAGATGGTACATGAAGCCTCCAGCGGCAAAATCCGCGCCCTGTTCGTGATGGCTGAAAACCCGATGATGTCGGACCCCGACCTTAATCACGTACGTCACTGCCTGGAGGAAACGGAATTCCTGGTGGTGCAAGATATCTTCATGACCGAAACGGCTGAGCTGGCCCACGTGGTATTACCCGGGACCACGTTTGCAGAAAAAGATGGCACTTTCACCAACACCGAGCGCCGAGTTCAAAGAGTGCGGAAGGCAATCGAACCTCTGAGCGGGACGAAGCCAGACTGGGTCATCATTTGCGAGCTGGCAAAGAAGATGGGTGCGCCTGGATTCGAGTTTAATAATCCTGCTGAAATCATGCGCGAGATCAATAAGCTTACACCCTCTTATGGCGGTATCACTTACGAACGCCTGGAAGAACTGGGGTCATTACAATGGCCCTGCCCAACAGTTGACCACGCCGGAACGTCGTTTTTGCACAAAGGCAAATTTTCGCGCGGCCAGGGCAAATTCTTTGCCCTGCCCTTCAAGGAACCGGCCGAAATGCCGAGTGAGGAATATCCCTTTGTGCTGACTACCGGGAGAATCATGTTCCATTTTCATACCGGGACAATGAGCCGGCGCTCGTCTAAATTGCATTCCGAAGTACCAGAAGCCTACGTGGAGATCAACGCAGATGATGCCCGCAAGATCGGTTTGAACGGGCACAAAGCTGTCAAAGTTTCCAGCAGGCGTGGAGAGATTGAACTGGGTGTGCGTGTCACCGATGATATCAAGCGAGGAGTCATATTTATCCCATTCCACTTCGCTGAAGCCGCGGCCAACAAGCTTACCAATGCAGCCATCGATCCGGTGGCAAAGATACCGGAATACAAGGTTTGCGCGGTAAAGGTCGAAGCTATTGAGTGATCCATTATCGAGTGACGATGCCAGCCTGGCCTGATGAAAAAAAGGAGAAAGCGAATGGAAGTTCGGAAAATCTTGGAATATGCTTTGCAGCGCGAATATGAAGGCAAGAAATTTTTTGAGGACAATGCGACCCGCATGGCCCATCCCGCGGCAGCCAGCGCCTTCCGCGAATTGGCTGCTGAAGAGGAAAAACACATTGGGTTTATCCAGGGGCAAATTGCCGCTCTGGAGAAAAATCAACTTTCCAGCCAGGGAATCGCGGATGAGCTAAACCGGGCCGGTTTCTTCACCGCACGCGCCCACAGCGAGTTGCTCGACCAGACCGTGTTGGAAGCCATGGTGCCCGACCTGCCCGTGTTGCGCACAGCATACCTGATCGAGCGGGATTTTGCTGAATTCTACGAGAGCTCTGCCATGAAAACGGATGGAGAAGCAAAGATCTTGCTGGAGAAATTATCCGCCTGGGAGCGCAAACACGAGGCCCTGTTCAAGAGCCTGCATGATAAAGCCTATGAGGCCTATAACGCCATGCCCTGGGGAGGCTGAGGATCGATAATGAAGCCGCGTCTACCATTACCTGACTCAATCCGCTACCACGCTGGCACGTGGGAAGCGTTGGGTAGTGGGGTCATCGTTGAAACACCGGTGACCTTGACCGTCAATGGCAAGGTGTGGTTGACCTTCATGTGCACACCGACTGACATCGAAGCCCTGGCGGTTGGATTCCTATATAATGAGGGCGTGATCGCGGCTGCCGGTGATATCGAAGTCATTAAAGTATGCCCAACAGGTGAAAATGTAGATATCTGGCTCACAAAAAGCGTGGACCAGCCAGAACACTGGCGGCGGACCACCGGTTGTACGGGTGGAAAGACCGCGGTGACCCCGGAGCAGCTTCATCCTGAGCTGAAAGACGGGTTCTTGCTCAATCCATCTGACATCAACAAATTGGTCGAATATTTGCTGGATGCACAGGTCTTATACCGGGAGGTCGGCGGAGTGCACACCTCGGTTTTAAGTGATGGCAACAAGATCGTTACCTCCGCCGAGGACATCGGGCGGCATAATTCGCTGGATAAGATCGCCGGCCGGTGTTTGCTGGATCACCGCCAACTCCAGCGAAAAATCCTCATCACCACGGGTCGGATCAGCTCGGATATGATCCAGAAATCAGCCCGCATCGGGGCGAGCGTGGTAATTTCTCGCACATCGGCCAGCTCCCTTTCAGTCAAGCTGGCAGAACAATGGGGCATCACCCTGATCGGATATGCCCGCAGTGACCAATTTATTATCTACGCACACCCAGAACGGGTGATAATGCAAAGGCAATTTATGCATGACAAACTGAAATAAGGAGAAGAGACTCGGAGAAATGTTATGAAAATGATTACCCACAACATCATATACCCAAACTATCCAACTAAGGAGATTATCAATGACTGACCCAATTTCATTTGATGCACTTTTACCACCTGGCATGGCAGCAAAAGCTGAGGACCTGGGGGTTAAAAAGGCAAAACTACCATTCCTAAACATGTTTGTGTTGGGGATCCTGGCAGGCGCGTTCATTGGGATCGGGGCGATATTCGCCACGACAGTTGCAGCAGCCAGCAGCACATTGCCCTATGGTGTTGCACGGCTTCTGGTGGGACTCGCCTTTACTGTCGGCCTGATCCTGGTGGTGGTGGGTGGGGCAGAACTGTTCACCGGGAATACCCTGATCACCATGGCTTTTGCTAGTGGCAAGGTAACCCTCTTGCAACTATTGCGCAATTGGGTAGTCGTTTATCTGGGTAACCTGGTCGGCGGGATACTAACTGCTTATATCGTATTCTTGGGGAAGCAGTACGCATTTGGTGGGGGTTCAATAGGTTTGGCTGCCTTGAATATCGGCAATGGAAAAGTCGGCTTTACCTTTATTCAAGCCGTGGCACTTGGCATCATGTGCAATGCCCTGGTATGCATGGCGGTGTGGATGTGCTATAGTGGGCGCAGCGTGACAGATAAGATCCTGGCGATCATTCCCCCCATCGCAACCTTCGTGGCTGCGGGGTTCGAGCACAGCATCGCCAATATGTACTTCATCCCTTCGTCATTGTTCATCAAGTACATGGGAGACGCGTCTTTCTTTACGGCAATCCAAAAAACGGCCGCCGATTTCCCCAACCTGACCTGGGGAAATTTCTTCGTGGCAAACCTGATCCCGGTGACGATCGGCAACATCATCGGTGGCGGGATCATGGTCGGGTTGGTCTATTGGTTTGTATACTCTCGCAAAGCTAGAGCTGCCGCGGCTGCCGAGGTAAAGCCTGCGGTGGCGAAATAAGGAACTCAATCCGTCATGTCTGCCAGGTGCTCGCATACCTGGCAGACATGGTTGAATGCCGGTGATATTTTTCGGATTTATCGATCGTACTATGAAGAACAATGATTATTTATTTACGAGGATGGATGCTCAGACCCATACCGAGTTAACCGAGGAGGAAATATTTTATCAGAGGATTACGGACCATCATTATTGAATACACACGAGCCTAACCGAGAATATATGCCGGCCGGTTAATGCCGGAGGAAAGATTAAAACCATAATTCACAAACACAACGGCTCGAGAAGCGCAGGCTTATGATAGAGCATAAAATCATTGCTGAGGGGTAATAAAGTGATCAATCCAAACCGCTATCATTAATGAAGGATTATTAAAACTCATTGATTGATTCCACTGCAACAACAGTTCTTTAACAACTGACAGCGGCGCTCGGAAACACC
>CAYLPS010000105.1:0-3053 GCA_964385625.1 uncultured Anaerolineaceae bacterium
GAATATATTAAGGGGTTCTTGAATCTTGAGAATTCTCATGATACCAATCTCAACGCTGCTGAAAGCGAGTACTCAAAAGCTAAAGAAAATATTGAAAATAATACTCGTAATGAAGAGACTGCTTTAAACAATCAAATTCAAGATCTGAGGAAAAAAGTATCACACTGTAAAAATGATATTATATTATATCCTGTAGAAGTTAATTGGTCGGTTGTTACCCCTAACACGTCTTCTGTTGAGGAAGCACATTCGCCCAAGCAAATGTTTGAATACTCATTAAACCAGACGCAGAAGCGAATCGGTTTTTTTATTTACCTTACTTCTAAGTATAAAGAATATATAGATGCAAGAGAAAAGAAATCACGCTCAAGAAAGACTAGGCTTTTATGGATGTCAATAGCTGTCATTTTATTGCTCTTTATTGCTGTGAGATGTTTTGCGAGAAATAACCGGGATAGCAACAGCCCTCAAGCAACTATTCAAACAATAGTTGAAAGCACCCAGCGTTCGATAATGGAAGGCCCATTCTCCACCATGACCAATAATAATAATGTATCTACGTCCCGACCAATAATCCAAGACACTCAGCCAGCTGTAAAGTCAAGTCCAACATTAGCTATGAGTAATGATATTGTATCTACCACCGTGTTTGCGAATTTAGATTGGCAAAATATAAATATTAATATAATAGCTGGCGATAAAATACAGATCTTTGCAGAAGGTGGATGGAACCACGGGCCCCAAGGTGGAGAGCAAGTAGGTTATTTATATAACGCGGATGGATATAATAAAATAGATTCTAACGTTATATTACCATCAGTAAAAGTGGGAACCTTAATAGGCAAATTTGGGAGTTGTAATCCCTTCCCGATAGGCAGTCAATTGACAGTTACTGCCACTTGTACTGGCACTCTATTTCTGGTGATGAATGATGTTTTAGGACAATTTAGTAATAATATTGGAGAACTCAATGTCCGAATCGAAATATATCGTTCTTATGCATCAAATTCAACACACTCATTATTGCCAACCTTGACACAGACACCTGCATCTTTTCAAACGCAGGCGTCTCAACAAATGCCAGAACAGGATAAAATAGCAAAGAATTATGTTGGAGCACAAGATAGTGGTGGCGTTCTGGTTGAAATAGTTCGTTTTTTAATAGCAAAAAAGTCGGAAATTAGTCAGGATTTTATTGACGAATCTATTTTTTTTGATAAGCCAGTTATAGGTGAGATAATATTTAGAGTTACTAATAACACATCAGGAGTAGTAAAAATTTTTCCAGAATCTGGCTATGTATCCGTCAACAATGAGCAAGTGGGTTTAGATGATTATAGACTTGATGGAAATTGTGGTGATGGTATCAATGGTGATATAAATCCAGGCGTAACTATAGTAGACTGTATATATTTTGGGCTAAAAAACACTACGGTAAATGGAGCTCATCATGCAATTGTTAGGATCGATGCCCCCGTAGATGATGATGGAAATGAACTAGGCACAAATTATTACCTAGAATTTGATATTGTTGGATGGACATTCGAATCAATTCCCGCAAGTTTTAGATAACTTAAAACAATACGGGTCATTATAATAAAAACATACGTAATTGAGTTGATTTCCTTCAATTACTACATCTTTTTTCTCGTCAATATTGCTAAATAAATCCTTTATTTCTCCATGAGAATGATCCAATCCTTTTGTTTGAGAATGAAGAAGCAAGAGTTGCAGCGTCTGTATTTTCTTGTCAGTTATTCATATACTTCTCATCTGATAAGGTAATAAATCATAATCTCATAGTCACTTGACATATTAAAAATTGAATGTAGACCAACGTCTATGTAGATGTCAAGCCCATGCCTAATGCATCCTTTTCCCTTTACAATCAACATATAGTTTCTGTGACAATTAGCATCTAGATCCGGCTTACTCATTAATCCAGGGAGGTTTTTTACAAAGCTCACACAACCAGAAAGACACTCGGTTTTTACACGAGAGAACCAGTCACCAAGCTTCTTCAAGCCCTGAAAAATCCCACGAGAGCAGCGGTATATAATACAGACAGAGAGCCTAAATCAAGCTCAATTCTAATTGTGCGGATTTTCAAGAGCTTTTTGTATATACCTGATTCACTGATACTTTTTCCTGGAATCCGCAAAGAAATAACACTATGGGGGATGAATGACTTACTCATGACGGGACCTATTACCATCTTAACAAGGTACCTATGTCTCTTTCAACCTTATCTTATTCTTTGTAAAATAAAACCATTGTTACGCTGTCAATTGCATATTTGAAGATTCATGAAATTATCAGCGTAACTACATAGACTCACCGGTTTTTGCACGTTAGAACCAGGTTCCCAAGCTTCTACTGGCCCTGGAAGATCCCACGAGAGCACCGGCCTGTCATACAGACAGAGAGCCTCAACCAGGCTCAACTCTCAATGTGTGGATTTTCCCGGGCTTTTTGTTTTCCGGGTGAGGAGATCGAAATGGAGATTTATTTTTCAAAGCGCAGAATAATGATCATCGTGATGGCCATCTTGCTGATCACCGCGGCAACCCTGATCATTCTCAAATATTCCAAAGGATCATTGGCTCGGGCGATTGGGTTCGACAGCGGACGAGGCGCGGCGATAGCTGGTGTGGAGTCTTTTTATAGCGTGGACTACCACGAAGGCCAGGATAAATGGGCAGCTCGATTATGCGCGCTGAGCACTGAGCCGGCCTGCGATTTCTATCAAAACATAGTAGCGCCATTCTTGTGGACTGGTTTTGAGGCATCCCAATCCATTATCAAAGCTAAAGCCGGCGAAACATTCATGCTTGCCGACGAGGTGGCTGCTACTCGCGAAAACGCACCCATGCAAATCTGGCGTGTTGGTGTAAACCTGTCTGCTCCTTGGCCTCAGGGAAATAGCCAGGCTTCATTTCCAGCTTATGTTTTGGTAGTGAGGGAGGAAAGCGGTTGGAAATTTGAACGATTTTTACTAGAAGATGAGCTTGCTAAATATATTGGAGGGAAACAATGAAATCCACTACTCGTAT
>CAYLPS010000105.1:3153-7074 GCA_964385625.1 uncultured Anaerolineaceae bacterium
GAAGATGAGCTTGCTAAATATATTGGAGGGAAACAATGAAATCCACTACTCGTATTGGCCTTGTCCTTATCACTGTTACTGTCATTTTCGTTTTCCTTCTCAACCCTGTTTTGAAAGCATTAGCCGACGATGGTGAAGATGCCTGGGGCGAGTTCATCAACCCGGATGGCTCGATCAATTGGGCTAACCTGACATACCTGGGGGAAGCATCCGAGCCGGCAGACTGGATGATGATCGAACTTCCTGGAGGCATCCAGGTGCCACTTGGGGATGCCAAATACAGCCGCTATGTTACTCCGAGCGGTAATGTGGTAGTGCTGCCTTCTCCAGTCACCATGCTCATGACTTTTTTGCATCCGGAAGATTCTGGATTTGCCGCCAACACGCCCGAAATGCTTATCTCCGGTGCTCAGGTCCTTTCGGCTCTGGCAGCCAATTACATAGATGTTGAGGATTTGCAGGCTCTGGGTTATGTCGATCCAGCGGATTTCTTCCAGGCGGTGATCGATGGTCGCGAGAATATCTGGTCGGTTGTCTCGCCCAGTTTTCTGATCGAGATTGTGCGGATGTCATTTGACGCCGGATTTTTAGTGACCGGCTTATGGCTTTATTTGAATGGTGTGAGTTGCGATGTCATCCCTGGAGGGTGCCCACCAGAGTTTGGTATTACCCCCACACCGGGTGGCACGCCAACACTACCTCCAAATGTAGTGTGTCCTGATCCCACGATCAGCTTTGAGAATGTCTATGCCTCGGGTGAGAAAGTCGCCCCACCCAAACCGGTGGTCGTCGGGCAAGACCCGGAAAGGCGTGGTGCGGATGTTGAGCTAAAGGTGTCGATCCCGCCGGTCATCTTTACATGGTACGAAGCCAGGACCATTAATATCTGTGATTATGCATCAGACGGGGATGGTAGTGGATGCCCGGGTCCTGGAAACGATTACGATAAGGTGATTGATTCTGATGGTGGTGAGATAAGCTGGGGCTATACCATGGAGAACAACTCAAATTGGGATGCCTACGAGGAAACTAATTGCATCCGGCATGTCCAGGTCTTTCCGGATTATTTGAACTATGCTTCGCTGAGCCTCAACCTTTCAGATGAGTCGCGCCGTTGGATTCTGACCGACCTGGCTCAAGCATATCCGGGTGCTGAACTGAAGCACCCAGATTGGGAATTCACCTTCCAAGGGCCTGGTAGCTTGATAGGCGGCAATATCGTCTATTGGACGCAGCTTATTCCCAATATCCCCTTTGCAGATCCTGGTACATATCAGATGCAGGTTAACGGATACACAACCGGGACGCTGGTTTCAGCCCCCAGGCCCTTTACCCTGCCATTGAGTGAGTTCCCTGTCGATATGTTGCGGGTAACACTGATCGAGGCACCATGAGCATCGCACAAACCTTCCTGGCACTACCGATATGGTGGATTAACGGAGTACTTTCCATGGTTTATTGGTCCATCGGTCACCTGGCAGAAATCATTGCCATTCTGGCCGGCGCTGTGATCCTGTTTGGAATAGATCCGATCGTGCAGAAGCGTGCCAGCGAACGACCCAGGCGGCATGAACGTGGCGAGGTGCAGACCAGCACACCCATTGCCCAGTACTTTACCCTGGCAACAATCCTGGTTTGGATCCTAGTCTCGCTATTTTCGCAGTTTCCAGTACCTCTGATAGGTGCATGTTTATGGTGGGCTGGTTTATTGGGGATCCTGGCCGTCTCAGAAGAGCGGTTTAACCAGCTTTGGTGGGCGAAGACCGGCATCCTGATCTATAGCGGCATGGTTTTGATATTGCGCTTTGGATTGATTGTATTAAATCAGATCAGCCCTGCAGATTGGGCAGCTGTAGTCGGTAACCGTGCTGATGCCCAGGTTGTGCTCTCAAACACGCGTGGCAACATCGCCACGATCGGTATGCTATTCGTCTTTGTACTCTACCCTTTGGGCTATGCTGGATTGTTGCTGAACCGTTTTTTGAGAAATCCGAAGCCTTTGTACAACATAGGGTTGGAAGCCGGCGAAGTTATTCAACGACTTCGTACTCGACGATTTTCTGAGAATTATCAAACTGACATGCCAGGGATGAAGCCACATGACTAAGGGATTTTCTATCGATAGTTATTGTTCTCAAAGCTTCACCCTTGTGATGTGTTACTCAATCCACGGGTTGAGTGACCACCTGCGATGTATCGCAGGATCTTTACACGTGGACCTCGGTCCAATTGCACGTCAGCAGCTCTTCATCGATGCACTGGATGGGGTCTTCCAAGATCCCATCCGAGTGCCCACTGTAGGCACCCGAAAGGAGATCTCCAATGCCTACACATTTCTTTTCCATTGCCTGGCCTCTCGTCATCGGTTTGATCATTCTAGCCGGAATAATCGTGAGCACTGCAGCGCTAACAACAATGGTTGCTGCAATCACGCGAGCCCGTCAGATCACCAAGGGAAGCCAGGCGCAAGAGGGGACAGATGTTGTGGATCAATCCAGCCATTCACATCGAAGATCATCTCACCATGCAGGATTCCCAGTAAGTCAGGAGCCAGCTGTAATGGAGACGATCACGGTCGATGGCATCCACTTCATCCCAGTTCCCTAGATAGCCAGGGGGGTAGCTCACCTGCCACCCCCCTGGCAGGTTGTCCTCTCTCTTGAGATAAGGATGAAATTCTGCATTTCAAGAGAGCGAACAACAGGAATCGGTTATGAGTGAACAATTTCTCAGTCATTGGCTAGATAACAGCACCCAAAAGGTCAGCAGGATTGTGGACCGAATAACCCCGCACATAAAAGGGATGTTTTCGGGCGCTGCACTGCTAACTCCTGAAGATCTGGATATCCTGGACAATGGCCTGGTCTTTGAAGGTACCGATAGTGAGCGTTTGAAATACCTGTGGTTCCGCGTTATCGAACATGAAGGAGGTTGTATTTACCCTGAATATCGTGTGGTGCGATTAATGCAATTGAGCCTGATCCCGATGGATGTTCGCGCGGATCCAGGAGTGCTGGCACGCATGCGAACCGTCTTGCGGGGACTTTACAGCGCCGATGTGGAGTTGGTCTATCTGGTGGCGGGTATGTTTCATCCCAGGCGATTAGGCATTGTCCAACTATATGGTGTGGTAGGGCGAAGCGATACTCTGCAAAAAGCTGAACAGCAGGCAATCAATAGCGCAGCTGCGCTGGAAGCCAGCATGTCAGCTGCTTATCCACAAATCCGTTTTAGCGATGTAGATATTGACATGGCCAGGTGGCTGGATGAGGCTCTCAAGGGGATGCCACATTGCCTTTTAGCTGTTGGTCACCCCGATCCGAGAGAAAACGCCCGTGGTGGATTGTCGGAGATCGCTCCTTACCTTTCAGCCGGAAAAAATGATCATGGGCAGTATACCCTGCAACAAAATGAGCTGGTGATGCGCGGCATGAGCCAGCTGGAAGAGGACTTCCTGCTCCAAATACTGCTTGCTCCGGTGACCATGCTATCCGCAAGCCGGATGCTGGCCGGCCTGGCGGAATACACCTCAACCTGGGCAGCCTGGCAAACAGGCAGTCGATCATTCAATTTCGGCGTAGCCGTACCATTACTCCTTTCTGGTGCCATGGCACATGGCGTTGGCTCGGGCCATACCAGCTCCGTTGGACAGGCTACCTCCGATGGTGTGTCCCACACCGAGAGTGCTGCTCATACGGAGGGTCAAGCCCAATCGCATACAGAAGGGCAGGCTCATACCCAAGGCACTTCCATCACCCAAACTGAAGGCGTCAGTTTGAGCCAATCCCATGAAATGAGCTCAGGTAGAAATCGGAGTGTTGCAGATGGTGTGAGCCAGAGCATGGCTGTTACAGATGGCACGATGCAAAGCCATGGTGTAAGCGATTCAGTCAACGATTTCAGTTCAGTCAGTGCGGGTGT
>CAYLPS010000105.1:7174-8457 GCA_964385625.1 uncultured Anaerolineaceae bacterium
GGCGACAACAACCAATGGCAATTCGATCCGGCCATTCTTCTGACGTTAGTGCTGCGAAAACAACAGGAATTATTGGATGTGATTACCAAGGAAGGTGGTTTTTATACCGATGTTTATGCACTGAGCAGCACCGAACGAGGCAAACAAGCCTTAATGGCACTCATCCCAGAAGCTTTCCATGGGGTGGAAGATGTAGTTATGGGGGTGCAAACACGCAGTCTTGCGCCCCTCGAAGATCAGTACATCCGAAAACACGCCATGGCGATGGTGCCATCGACCAGGGAGATCCATATCCCTGAAGCCATGACTGCTTATGCGGATTCAACCCTGTTGACCATGTTGCAAGCCTCAGCCTACCTTTCGCCTGGCTTATTCGAAGAGGGTACTACCCGCTCGGTACAAGAGAAAATCCCTTCATTCGCCTTCGATCCGGATCTGAGGCAAGGCATCACCATTGGAATGCAGTATTCGACCGAACGCGGCAAACTTACGAATACATTGCTAAAGATGGTACCCGATCGTCACTTTCACACCGCGTTGATTGGCGATACCGGATCAGGGAAAAGTGTGACCGCGGAGAGGCTTGCCTATGAAACGACATTCGGGTGGAGATATCGCACCATCGTACTCGATTTCGGCCAGGGCTGGCGTAAAGCATTGAACTGGCCAGAATTAGAAGGCAGAGTGGATATCCGCCAGCTATACCCCGGTGCAGTGCGACCATTACGCTGGAATCCCTTGCAGATACCCAAGCGCATCGATCCGGTACGTTACCGGACATTGTTAGTGGAATTATTCGCCAATGCCGGCCGCATGGGTCCACGCCAGCTTGGATTCATGCGTGAGGCGTTGACCCGCGTTTATGCACAGAATGGGGTCATCATCCCTGAGGAAGACTCAGGCATGTTCGATGATATCTGGAAGGATAAGCGATTATCGGAAGAGCGGAAAGATCGCATCTACCGCAACCTGGAGGAGTGGAAGTATGTCAGGGACGATGAGGAAGAACGAGTGATCAACGCTGCCCGGCTGGAGAGGGGATTGCCTGCTCAACCGGCGCTTCATGCGCGCATTGATGCGCTGGCTTCAAACGATCGCCAGGCGCTTTTAATTCATCGCAGTAAACGTGCCAGCATCGCCCAGTGGGTGGACATCCTGAGAGCGTTACTGCGGAAGCATGCCAACGATATCAACAGCCGTTCTAGCTTACAAGGCGTTCTCCTACGTGTCGAACAACTTGCAGAGGGGGAGATGCGCAGAATGTACGGACCTGGGCATGACAC
>CAYLPS010000105.1:8557-11975 GCA_964385625.1 uncultured Anaerolineaceae bacterium
GAATTTTCTTGCATGTGCTCGCCCAAACGGTAAGCGAGTTACCGCAAGGGATCCTGTCTTCTTGTAATAATGGTTTCTTTGGGCAAACCAAGGATGATAAAGATCGAGCTGCTATCCTGGCATATCTGGCGCGGAATACCAAAGGTTTCGTTAACTCTGATTACGACCGCTTTATTGCCCGTATGCCCATGGCAATGGCTATTGCCAAGCTAGGCTATACCCAGGAGATTGCAGAGATGGAGCCTTACCTGATTCGTTCACTGATGCTGGCTGTCAATGAGCCTAGCGATCGAGAAATCCAGGAGCATTATCAGGCATTGGGCCTTGTAAGCTAAACCATGAAGAGGGCATTTCTATTTTTGGAGGATGGTATATGAAAAAATCCCTGATCATAATTGTAGGTCTAGCATTACTGGCAGGCGGGCTGACAATCTCGTTACTAACTTTATATGTCAACCCAAAACCAGTAGTAATTGCCAAACAAGATCTAGCCGCCGGGACACGCCTCACGGCTGATCTGCTGGAAGAGAGCCGAATACCAAAGGGAGCGATTCCAAAAGGTGCGTTTTCTACAGTTGAACAAGCGGTTGGTCTGGTCCTAACCGCGGATAGGGTAAGCGGAGATGTTATCACCTCCTATGTCGCCGGAGATAGCTCCACTGCAGCCGGCATCCCTGCCCAGCTCTCTCCAGATAATGTTGCTATTGCAATCAGTGTTGATCAGGCCACCGGGCTGGCAGGGATCGTTCGAAGCGGGCAGCGCGTTTCGGTGATTGCTATCCTTGACCCACAAAATATCCAACTAGGAGCAAGCACCAGCATTGTTCAAGCTTATTTACCCACACAAGTGGCTCAATCAACAGAAACAAGTACAGTCAATATTGTTCCATCGACTCCCACTCCGACACCTACTCCACAACCCCCATTGTCCCCAGTAGCCAGTATCACGATCAAAGGACTGCGAGTCTTGGTGGTGCCGCAATCTTTTCGCTATGAAGAGCTGCCGTCGTCCAGTGGAGAGGCGGAGTTATTCGCGTCCGCTCGTACCAGCCAGTCAGCGCAATCGGGTAGTGTCATTCTTCTCGAAGCTCCCCTGGCTCCGGTCCAGATTGCCCAGGGTTATAGCGTCAGTCCGGCTGAATTATTGGCTCTACTTAATCAAGTTGCCACCATTCACCTGGTTTTGGAACCAAGCGATGGATTGACAATCGAGGTTGCTTCACTGGCACCTGTTGACCTGGCCAATCTATATCAGCGCATTACAGGATTCGAGTTGAATCGATAGTCCGTAGGAGGAGGAATGGTGATGAAAATTGCCGTTGGTTTTGCAGGTCCTGATCTCCAACAACTCACGCGTGAATTCGGGTTGGTTGCCAGTGATGATCAGATGGCGATTGTCATGATGCAGAGTAATTGGGAGTTATTCAATCAGGGCTTGGAGGAAGGTGAGCCGGATTTGTTGATCATCTATGCAGATGTGGCCCCTGGCATTGAGTCCTTGGTTGACCGGCTTTCAAAGCTGAAGAATGCGGTGGCTATCGTTTTGCTTCCCACCGGATGGGCAGATTTACAGGGAGTAGTCGAGAAAGTGGATACCGTGCGTGGCGTATATATACTTCCTGTAGCTCCTGCAGAAGTACTGAAGCGTGGGATTAGCGCGGTAAATACGGAGCGAGCAAAGCGTTCGGCGATATCGCCCTTTGGTGAAATGTTTAGAGCAGGCGTGAGATCAGCCTCAGTCGTAGGGACCCGCGTAATTGCCTTCGTCTCATCTCAAGGGGGTGTGGGAAAATCCACTCTCGCTGAGGGGCTTGGGTTCGAGTTAGCTGCTCGCCGAAACATTCGCTCGTTATTATTTTCCTTCGACTTGCCTGCAACGGCCACATTAAGACTGGATATCCGCTCTCAACCCAGTGCCCAGGAGTTTTTCAGCCAACCTGGTCCACTGGGGTTCAAAGAATCGATCCAAACGACAAAAGATGGATTGGATGTTGTAGTGCCACCAAATGCATCCTATATGTTTGCCAATGCAGCCTTGGTAAACCCTGAAGATCCGCGTTCAATTCGATCTTTAGTGGTCACCTCTTATGCATTCAATTATGGTGCAATCCTGCTCGATTTGCCTGCCGGCGAGGGCGCCTGGACGCTTCAGCCGCTCCTGGTAGCCAACCTGGTGCTCATCATCTCGCGGCCTACCTTAGAGGGTATTCGTGCTACAGCGCATTTCGCAAGATTGCTGACCGAAGATTTGCAGAGTGACCACCGCGTACCCAAAGAAAGCATTTTCGTCGTCCTAAACCAGCGCACGAAAAATTCCACCTTCACCGCCTCGAGCTTTCACAAAAAAGGGTCAGATGAATACGGCTGGTTTCCTCCAGTTCTCACAACGATTGATTTTGATCCGGTCATACCCCAAGCTCAGGACGCAGCTCGACCAGCTGTCAATGTTTCTGAAGATCTGGGTAAAAACATCGCTGGTCTTGTGGATACTTTTTATGGGAATCAGGAGCCTGGTAATCATAACCACCATAACAAGGGACACAGTTTTTTGGGAATCCGCATTCGTATGGGAGCGTGAATCATGGTGCTTGGATTATTAGAAGAGAACATTCATCATACGGCAGATTTGGATGAACCGGGTGTGGAAATCCAAATTATTGACAGGGTGATTGAAGTGATCAATCGAGAATTTGACACCACCACATTACGGTCTCCAAATCTGGAAGTCCAGGAAAAAGTTAAAAGCCGTATCCATGTTTTGGTTGGGAAATCCTATCGCCAATACGGTCTTTATCCTGCTATTGAGGATTACTCAAAGTTGACGGATGAAATAGCCCGGCGGGTCTTGGGGTTGGGATTCCTGGACCTGTTTTTACCCCCGGCTCGCACAGATCTCTCTGAAATCACCATTTACTCCACAGGCCTGGTGCAGGTAATGCTGAAAGGGAGTGTGCGTTGGGAGACGGTAAATCTTCAAGTAGATGTGAGTGAGGTGTGGCGGGTTATCACCCTGCTTTTGGGGAATCAATCCAAAGCCCTTAATGAGGCCACACCGAGTGTGAACGCCAGGTTGCCGGCAACGCTTAATAACCCAGGAGGAGGTCGAATTAAAGTACTCCATCCGGTGATTGCTCCAGGCAACGGCTACCCTTCGATAAACATTCGACTTTACGAACAAAAACCGGTGCATCCGGATTGGCTCCTGGAACGCGGTCTGATGCCTGCAGAAATGATGGAATACCTTGGAATGGTGATTCGGAATGGTAAGAGAATCCTGATCACGGGTGGCACACGGACTGGAAAGACCACATTACTATCCGCTCTTTGCAACTACCTGCCTGTTGGCTGGCGGATTGTAAAGATCGAGGATCCTGCTGAAATCTGGATAGATCGTGAGACAGTCCAGACTATCGAAGCT
>CAYLPS010000106.1:0-7645 GCA_964385625.1 uncultured Anaerolineaceae bacterium
CATCCATGTCCACTTGTTGGGCACCCACGGGGGTTATTACAACCCACCCAACCAGCTATTCTCTATTGGGAAGAGCCAGAACCAAGAATGGATGGCTGACTTTTACGATGATACACTGCGCGCGTTCGATGTATATCTTGGAAAAGTGATATACCATCTAAAGAAAACCGGTGAATATGATCACACCATCCTGATTATCTATACCGACCATAACCAGCAATTCAAGACGAACCAGCGTATCCCCTTGGTCATTCACGGCCCAGGAGACGAGTATGCCGGTGAAATTACATACCCCGCAGAAAACCTGGATATTGCCCCCACCATCCTGGGTTACCTGGGAGTGCAACAGCCCGATTGGATGCAAGGCACATCACTGCTTAGACAGGATTTCCCCCGCCGACGACTGATTTTCAGTGTCAGCACAAATGAGATGGAGCCGAACGAGTACAATATCGAATTTCTGGATCTCGCATCAAACAAGCCGCCCTTTTACCAGTTTAGTTATTTGAATGCGATTGACTGCCAAAAATGGTATTCGTTAGACCTGGTTTCATTTGATTGGTCATCTGGGGATGTGGAGGGGTATGTGGACCCCTGCAGGCTGGAAGATTTGCTCACTCCCGCCGAAATCAGACAGGCGATGTATGACCGCCTGGCGGGAGATGGATTCGATATCTCATCCTTACCATAACCCCTTTAATCGATGTCATGGTGGTTATAATTAGCTATTCATTCACCGAAGGAGGGATCATTCGCCCTTATACACCCGCGGCACGCGCGTGTTGATATTGGTGAGGATCTCGTAGGGAATTGTTCCCGCCCATTCAGCCAGGTCTTCACAGGTGATGCGCTCATCTCCTGACCTGCCGATCAGGATCACCTCATCATCGTTGTAGGCGCTGTCCCACTCGATGTTGACCACGATCTGGTCCATGGAGATGCGACCGACCACCGGGTACTTTCTGCCACGTATGAGCACCTGTGCTTTATTGGACATGCTGCGGAAGTAACCGTCACCATAGCCCACCGGCACGGTGACCGCCCGCACCATGTGGTCAGACCGCCAGGTGGAGCCGTACCCCACCGGGTGCCCCGGCAGGATCACCTTGAAATACACCACGCGCGATTTCCAGCTCAATGCCGGCTGGACAACCACCGTATGTGGGATACCAGTCGCTGGGTATACCCCATACAGCAGCAATCCGGGACGCACCAGGTCGAAATTCGCCTCGGGTAGCTGCAGGATGGCGGGGGAATTGGCCATGTGGCGCAGGGGAGGCAACGGCAGGCTATGCTTCTCGAAATAGGAAAGTGTTTCTTCGAAGCGTTCCAGCTGCAAACGCGCATCGTGCAAATCAGGTAAGTCGGCATTGGCAAAATGGGAGAAAATGCCTTCGAGATCCACCGAATGGCAGCGCAGCGTGCTTTCCACGAAACCCTGCGAGCTGTAATAATGCACCCCAATGCGCTCCATACCGGTGTCGATCTTCAGATGCACTTTGGCCTTCACTCCCAACCGGCTGGCAGCCTCATCGATCTGAACCAGCTTTTCGATGGATGAAGCCGTGATGGTCAGGTCGTACTTCAAGAAGCCCGGCACCTGGTTACCCAGGATGCCGCCCAGCACCAGGATGGGCATGCGTATACCGCTCTCACGCAGCAGGATGCCCTCCTCCAGCACAGCAACCCCAAGGTAATCGGCCCCCACCTGTTCCATCAGCTGCGCAACACGCAGCAACCCGTGACCATAGGCGTTCGCTTTAAGGATGGGCATCACTTTGGACGGGACAACACGCTGCCGGATGGCCTTAAAATTCTCTGCCAGGCGGCCAAGATCCACCTCCACGTGTGTGGGGCGGGTAATTTCATCAGGACTAATGGTGGGTTGATTGATCGAGGACATGCTTGGTGCGGTATTAGCTCAGGATGAATGACTTACCACAAAGTATACCAATAAAATAACAGTGAGCAGGTGCGGGTGATCTGCTCACTGATCGATCAATATCAACTCAGGCGATCAAGGATTCAGCAACGCGTCGATCTTCGTCTGAAATTCTTCATAGGTGCCCGACCAACCAAAACCCTGGCCGTTGAGGGCGAATGTTGGTGTGGAAGAAACACCAAGCTGATGGGCGATATTCGCCTCGTCTTTGATAAGCTGGGTATACTTTCCAGAATCCAGGCAGCTGTTGAATGCCTCGGTATCCAATCCCAGATCGGCTGCAAAAGACTTGAGATTATCCTTGGAAAAGGCACCCTTGTTTTCTCCACTTTGATGAGTGAAAAGGTAATCATGATAATCCCAGTATTTATCCTGGTCGTTGGCACACTCGGCAGCTTCAGCGGCCCATTGTGATTCCTGGCCCAGGAAGGCAAAGTTGAAATAGCCAAAGCGTACTTTGCCGGTATCGATATAATTTGTTTTGATCTGGCGCTCCGCGTCAGTGGCGAATTTCCCGCAGTATGGTCACTGAAAATCGCTGAACTCGATCAGTGTGACAGTGGCATCGGGGCTACCGAGGAAGTGGTTAGTCTTGCTGATCAGGTAATTCATCAGCTCTTCCGAGCTGCTGATGGCTGCCATGGTCGGGTCGACAGTTGCGGTGGGTGCGGTCGGTTGGGCCACCGTACTGGTAAGTACCGGCGTTGTGGCTGCAGCTACATTCTGGGTTGGCTGCGTATCTTTGGCTACCAACGGGTGAATAAAGTAACCTGCCAGTAAACCCACCACCAGCATGACCACTGCGATGGCAGGAGTCCACCACGACTGGATGACCACAGTCAGGGCAGACTTGTCTCCTTTGGGTTGGTCTGTCATTCAATGCTCCTGTGATTGGTGTGGGCACAATTTTATCACAACCAGCAAAGTGCCCAGTCGACATTGAATGTGAGATGAATCCCCATTCGCCTGATTCACGCCAGGGCAATTAATACCAGTCCGCCAACAATGATGCTGATACTGGCAACTTTATTTGGATAAGCCGGTTCTTTTTGGATCAGAATCCCCATGGAAGCCCCTAATGGGATGCTCAACTGCCGAAATGCAGCAATGTAGCTGACGTTCGAGGCATAGGCCATGGATGCCAATACCAGGCCATAAGTGCTGACAATCAACAACCCGGTGACAAAGCTGACTGCTTTTGCTGAACGCCAGGTTTCCTTCAAGGCAGACCGGTCAGTGCCGGATAGAAACACATACACACCCAGGGCAATGGCGATGATCACATTTTCCAATGCCAGGTAAAAAAAGGCGATCTGGACCGGGGACAAGCCTATGCCAGGAGAGGCGCGCAATTCAGACAAAGCCTGATTATCCACCAGGGTGTAGCCAGTCGTTCCGAGTGCTGCCAGGCCAGCCAGCAGGCAGCAGCTATTCAGGTAATCTCTCAGCTGGATTTTACCCAGGTGGCGCTGCGGAAGTACCAGGCATCCGAAGGCAACCGCAAGAATTCCCATCATGCCTGGCAGGCTGAGCGATTTACCCAACCCAAATAGCGCAGTGATGCCTGCCACCAGGATCACCGGCAGGGCTCTTGCCAATGGATAGGCCACCGACATGTCGCCATTCCTGTATGCCCCTGCCAGCCCAACGAAATAGATCACCTCAAATAAGCTGGTGAGGACAAGCCATCCCCACACTCTAATGGGGATGGAAGAAAAGGCTGCGTGATACACCCCTAACAGCGGTGAGAAGCACAATGCAGCAAAAATAGAAGCCATAAAGAAGAAAGCAGGGGAGGGGTTTTGCCGTTTACCTAGCAGGTTCCACGAAGCATGTATGAATGCTGAAGCACTGACCAGGATGATGGCAAAAGGAGACATAACAAAGCGAGTATAACATGGCAGCTTAAGTCATTCAGAGCTTATTAGTTTTATTTTCATAATTACATAAAAATAAGAACGCAATGATTGACATTGTAAACAGCTGCAGATAACTGGTTAGTATGGGGCCAGAGATTTTCATTTTAACATTACCACTTCCTATTAAATACACAAAACTGGCTTGCTCAACTAACAATAATATGACAGACCTTGCATTTTTGCCCGGCAATCGTTAAAATAAAATGAATAACCACGTTAGCAGCCAAAGCAATTACTAATTCGTGAAAATAAACCGAAAGGAGTGCAACAAGCTACCTCGACGTATATAAATTTTACATATCAACTCGACATAGTATGATGCATAACCATTGGAGTTTGATCTTAGAGATCAAGCGGGTATTGAGCTTCTTTTTCGTGTAATATCCCCATTATTAGCAAAAATACTTTATTACCCAGGGTTCACATTCAAACCATAATCACACAATCATTTGAGGAGAGAAAATGAGAAAACAGACCACTTTTTTTGTAATTATCACGTTACTGGCAACTTTCCTATCACCGGTGCTTAATACAGTTCAAGCAGCATTTCCTGTCGACTTGTTTTTCTCAGAATATATCGAAGGTAGCAGTAATAATAAAGCTCTTGAGCTATATAACGGAACAGGTGGAGATATTAACCTCGCCACAGAGGGGTATAACATTCAAATGTATTTCAATGGTAGCAGTTCCGCCGGATTAACTATCAATCTTACCGGATCCGTGATCGATGGGGATGTCTATGTGGTTGCTCACTCCTCTGCCGATCCAGAAATCCTGAATCAAGCTGATCAAACAAATGGATCGGGATGGTTTAATGGTGATGATGCTGTCGTCCTCCGCAAGGGAACCGCTATTCTCGATGTGATCGGTCAAATTGGCTTTGATCCTGGTTCTGAGTGGGGGAGTGATCTCGTTAGTACTCAGGATAATACCCTGCGGCGAATGAATTCCATCTGCAGCGGTGATCCGTTAGGTGATGATGCTTTTGACCCAGCTATCGAATGGGAAGGGTATCCCAACAACACATTTGATGATCTGGGCATTTTCGTTAGCGTATGCGAGCCTAAAATTAATGAGTTTTCAGCTAGCACAGTAGGAACTGATGTTGAATGGGTGGAAATCTACGGATTGCCGGATATGGATTACTCCGCATATACCATGCTTGAGATAGAGGGAGATGCCAGTGGCGGACCTGGTGTGATCGATGAGGTCAATACACAGGGAACCACCGATTCTGCTGGTTTCTGGGTAGATAATTACCCGGAGAATACATTAGAAAATGGCACCCTTAGCCTGTTATTGGTAAAGGATTTTACGGGAAGTTTTGGCGATGATCTCGATACGGATGACGATGGTATATTCGATGTCACCCCCTGGAGCGCGCTGATTGATAGTATTGCCGTTAACGATGGCGGCGCCGGGGATATTACCTACGGAACTCCGACCTTGGATGTATCCTACGATGGCCTTCCTTATGCGCCAGGTGGCGCTTCACGCTTCCCTGACGGCTGGGATACCGGTTCACCTGACAACTGGGTGCGAAATGACTTTGATCTGGCTGGCATCCCCGGATACCCAGGGTCGATCGGCCCTGGTGAGGCATATAACACGCCAGGTGAGCCCAATCAGATCTATGTCCCACCACCTGAAGACTGCGGCGACCCATATACACCCATCTTTGACATTCAAGGAAGTGGACTTACCAGCCCTCTGGTGGGAACTGAAATTGCCCTCGAAGGTGTGGTGGTTGGTGATTTCCAAAATAACGGGCAACCAGATAACGGGGACCTGAATGGGTTTCATGTACAGGATCCAATGGGTGATGAAGACCCGGCTACATCAGACGGTGTCTTCATTTACGCACCTGGGGCGATCGACGTGGTGGCAGGAGATGCCGTGCGTGTACGTGGCTTTGTTTCTGAGTATTACAGCCAAACTGAAGTTACCGCGAGCCAGTTATGGATATGCTCCAGCGGGAATACGATAACGCCCACAGAGGTTTCACTTCCCGTAACGAGCCTGGATGATTTCGAACCCTATGAAGGCATGTTAGTTACATTCCCTCAAACACTGTATATATCGGAATACTTCAACTTTGATCGTTACAATGAGACCGTGCTGACTACAGATCGCCAGTATACCCCTACCGGCATTTATGACCCTGGCTCACCAGAACAAGCTGCCCTCGCCGAAGCGAATTTACTTAACCGTATAACGCTCGATGATGGGCGAACTGAACAAAATCCTGATCCGGCGATCCACCCGAACGGAGAGATTTTTAATATGGATAACCTCTTCCGAGGTGGTGATACCGTGGCGAATGTGACCGGAGTTATCGATTACAGCTATGACCTGTATCGTGTCCAACCTATTCAGGGCGCAGACTATACTCCGTTGAACTTTCGAACCCCCGCACCGGATGATGTGGGTGGAAATTTGAAGGTGGCATCCTTTAACGTTTACAATTACTTCACCACGATTGATACGGGGGAGTGGATCTGTGGTCCAGCTGGCGACCAAGAATGCCGTGGGGCAGATACGCCCGAAGAGTTTACTCGCCAGAGAGACAAAATCATCTCAGCATTGGTCAGCATAAATGCAGATGTGGTTGGCCTAACCGAGATCGAGAACTACCCGGGTGATGTACCTATCGCCGATCTGGTGAGCGGTCTTAATGATGCTCTGGGCGCAGGAACTTACGAGTATATTGCCACCGGCGCAATCGGCACAGATGCAATCCGGGTGGCGCTCATCTACAAACCAGCCAATGTTACACCTATCGGTGCCTATGCCATCCTTGATTCCACGGTAGACCCTCGTTTCTTGGACGATTACAACCGCCCCGTCCTGGCCCAATCCTTCCAGGATAACCTCACCGATGGTATCTTTACCGTGGCGGTTAATCACCTTAAGTCAAAAGGCTCAGCTTGCGATGATGTTGGTGACCCTGACCTGGGTGATGGAGCAGGCAACTGTAATTTAACACGTCTGCATGCCGCGGAAGCCCTGGTAGATTGGATTGACAGCGACCCGACCAACAGCGGGGATCCAGATGCATTATTGATCGGCGATTTTAACTCCTATGATAAAGAGGATCCGATTGACGCCATCAAGGCGGCGGGTTATACCGATCTATTGTACGATTTCCTGGGTGAATATGCCTATACGTATGTCTTCGATGGTCAGTTAGGCTATTTGGATTATGGCCTGGCTAATGCTGCTATCCTAAATCAGATTACTGGGGCGACTGCCTGGCATATCGATGCGGATGAGCCTGATTTGATTGATTACGACATGACCTATAAAAAAGATGCCCAGGACGCATTGTATGCTCCTGATGCATACCGTGCATCAGATCACGATCCTGTACTCATCGGTCTGAATGTGGGTGTGCCCATCCTGAGTATCGCGAAGACGGTCGAGACCGCCAGCGACCCGGCCATGCCCGGAGAACCACTCACCTATACCATCGCGGTTCATAATGATGGCACCGCCGATGCTGTTGATGTTCATATCTGGGACACCCTCCCAGCATATGTCATCGGTGACGATGTAAATGTAACCACCAACATCAGCATTGGCACGGCTTACACCATCACCGTTCCCGCTACACTGTCATCGGAGGTACCTCTCGGCTCCACGATCGATAATACCGCCTATTATCAGAGCGGTGATCTCTCTGGAGAGTCAACTGCCAGCTTCGATGTCTGGCCAGGAGAGCCCATCCTCAGTATCGCGAAGACGGTCGAGACCGCCAGCGACCCGGCCATGCCCGGAGAACCAC
>CAYLPS010000106.1:7745-11912 GCA_964385625.1 uncultured Anaerolineaceae bacterium
TCGATGTCTGGCCAGGAGAGCCCATCCTCAGTATCGCGAAGACGGTCGAGACCGCACATGACCCAGCGAACCCCGGCGACTCGATCACTTACACCGTGGTAGTGCGCAACGATGGCACTGCTGACGCCGTAGACGTACATATCTGGGATACATTGCCAGAATTTGTACTTGGAGACGATGTGAACATCACCGTGACCATCCAGACCAGCACAGCTTACACCATCACCATTCCGGCGACCCTGGCAATGGATGTGACCCGTGGAATCAGCATTGTAAACACTGCATATTATCAAAGCGGTGATCTAAGCGGTGAGGCAAGTGCCAGCTTCGCTGTCTCTGCGTTATACAGGATGTACCTGCCGCTGATGAGAAAGCCGTAATATACCAGATTTTAAGAAACCGCAAAGGGCTGCCCGTGTATGAGGCAGCCCTTTTATATACAGGGAGCAAATAATGAATGGTAAATCGATTGAAATAATGTATTATTGGGATTTTTCACTCGGTGCCAATGTGCATACACCACTCAGGCTTAGGGCGCCGCAGGTGGGAGCTTGTTTTGATTCTCGACGATCTGGGCAGTTCGCCGGGTGTTTTCTTCGACCGAAATCAATAAATAGATGCCCTCTCCCATGGCAACTAACGAAAGGCCCAATAAGCCTCCATAAATAATGATGCCCAGAGCTGTGAGAAAACCAACAAGTATGCTACCACCCAACCCCGATCCGCTGGGAGATACACCAAAGTTATTGGCTGCTGATTCGAATACCGCCCCACCAATCACGGATATGGCGCAAGTAGCGATAACGGCTAATACTGTCAGCGCCAGAATAATATAACCGATGACACGGTAAATATTAGCAATGGTCCTCAATGCGTGGTATCTTTTTTCCATTTCTTCTCCTTTACTCATTGTATATAGGTTCGGATTAATGCGTGGTTTTAATAAATTATTTTTAGAGTTGAACAGATAATAATTCGGCACCTCCCTTCATAAGAACTAAAATGATGAATTACCTGACAAATCTCAGCATAATATTGGGAGCTTATTTTTCAATCGAAACCTTCTAATTATATATGTTAGCATAATAATTGATACTCAGAATAGACTGGCGTCTCTTGTGACTGTTACTACCATATTGAATATAGTCACTGGCCGATGGGAAAATCCATTCTAATAAAGATTGCCAAACTAATTCTAATAGCTGGATAACGATAGGCAGTATAATTATTATAAACTTTGTCTTGCTAGTTATACCGCTATAATCTTTATATCGCATCAAGTTCTTTTTTGAATGATGTGCTCAACATAAGCATCGAGAAGAAAATTTCATCCTCGCTTATCGAATTTTCGTTTGTAAAAGGAACCAAGATTTCGCCAAACTATGATGATGGCATGAAAGCTATGCAGGTCTTAGCAGCGAGAATAAAATCTGCGACTACAGGACAGAAAGTAGTCATTGTTAGCGTTAATGAAAAGATGTAGGGCAATGTTGAGAAAATCAATATGTTAAAAAACAGTGTTTATCTAATCACGGCGATGTTGTTTTTCTTCTGCATAAGCCTGACTGCTTGCCAGATGATCGCTCCTCCTGCAATAACCGCGACGAGTACAGAAATTGAAACCCCTACGGTAGTACCTGCCACCCCTACACCCGTGGTGAATCCTGGTCTTAACATGGATGCTGCCAAAATATCACCGCAGTACTTTGATGCAACGGAATTCGAGCAAGAAATGGAGCTGATGTCAATCCCGCCACTTAATCCAGATGCCCCTGTTTACTTACAATACCTCATTGATAATCCGGTCATGCTCGCCGATTATCCGCAATATGCAACTTTAAGCCAAAAAGAGCCTCCTTATAATATCTGTTTTTCTGATTCAGGTGTAGAAGATCCCTGGCGCGTAGTGGGTTATATCGATATGCGTGAGCAAGTCGAACAGTTTCGATCTGATGGATATATCAAAAACTTCTATCATCTCGATGCTCAAGGTGATGATGCCAAACAAATCTCTGACATTCAACAGATTATAGATGATCCCCAAAAATGCGACCTCCTGATCGTCGCAGCTAACAGCAGCAAGGCATTGCCCTCAATTATCGAGAAAGCCTGCCAGGTGATGCCTGTGATCCAAATTGGCCGCTCAACTCAAAGTAACTGTCCAGTCATCACCGTGCAATCTATTGGCAACTATGCCTTTGGTATCTCCGGTGCCCTATTTATCGTAAACAACCTGCCAGAAGGCGGCAATGTACTCGCCTTCCGTACTCAACCCAATACAGACATACTAGAACAACGTTGGGGTGCAGCGCGTAAAATCTTAGAACAGAACCCACAGCTCAACATCATTGGGGTGGAATTTGCCGGTTTTGATAATTTCGAAGCAAATATGGTGTTGAATGATTATCAGACGAAATACGGCACGATTGACGCCATCTGGGCTGACACAGGGAGCACTGCTGTATCCATTCTGAAATCTCTCAATGAAGCTGGAATCCCATATCCTAAAGCTGTGGTCGGCGAGGATCAGGAAGAATTCCTGGAATACTGGAAGCAGAACGGCTTAACTGCAATTGCTCCCACTTTCCCAGCCTATCAATGGCGCACCGCAGTACTTTCATCGGTTAAGTTCCTTCAAGGTGAGACGTTCCAGCATCAATGGATCTTACCTCAGCCAGAAATTACAGCAGTTAATCTCGATCAATTCCAAAATCCTGATATGCCATTGCTGCATTATGCTACATGTGGGTGTGAGGATATGAAAAATTATCCCAGCGCCTGGAAAAACCCTGATATTAATGCGTATGTGGATGTCGTTCCATAACGATCATTTTAAAGACTGACTATTGAGTATTAAGATACTTTGCCGGAAAATCCCGGAAAGACACTCCAGGTATAAAAGCGTATTGGGCAGAGGGTTTGAATCGATCAAATCTGATCATCAATAACGATGTCATAGGGAGTAATAACCTTTTCCAATGTTGAGGAGCGAGTTTTTATGGTGAGTGAACATGAACGCAAGATTGAAATTATCCGTACCTGGATGGCTGGGCAGCATATCGATGGACTCTACCTGCAGACCGCAGCTAGCTTTGCCTGGGCAACCTGTGGGACAGCCTCGTATATCAACACTGCATCGACATACGGGCTGGGATCGTTATTAATTACCCCGAATCATAAATACCTGATCACCACCAATATCGAAGCGCCCAGGTTAGAAAAAGAGGAAAAGCTGTCTGAGCAGAGCTGGGAATCACAGCTATCCCCCTGGTATGAGACTTCCAACAAAGTTGCAGATTTGAGCCATGGGCTGAAAATGGCTTCAGATGCTCCCTTCCCCGGGGCAAAAGATCTTTCCTCCGACCTGGCACGGTTGCGTGCTAATCTGACCCCTGAAGAGGGCCAGCGTTTCCAGGAGCTGGGAAAGCTTTGTGCTGAAGCCATGCAGTCAGCCGTCCAGTTCGTCAGGCCCGGGCAGACAGAATACCAGCTGGCCTCCTTATTATCAGCTGAGGCGGAAAGTCGTGGCGTGCAGGCCATCGTCAACCTAATCGCCACTGACGAGCGAATATCATCCTACAGGCATCCCTTACCCACGGCTAAGAAACTGGATAAATATGCTATGCTGATCTTATGCGGTCGAAAGTTTGGGCTGGTGTGCTCGCTCACCCGCCTGGTGCATTTTGGACTCCTATCCGAGGAGCTAAAGCGAAAACAGGATGCCTGTGCCCAGGTAGATGCTACATTCGTAAATTCAACCAGGCCTGGCCAAACCCTGGGAGACATTTTCACCAGAGTCGTTGCCGCTTATGCACAGGCCGGCTTCCCTGGTGAGTGGCAGAAACACCACCAGGGTGGCGCATCGGGTTACGAGCCGCGCGAGTACCTGGCTGTGCCCGGCTCAACCGACCAGGTGTCCGTCGGCCAGGCATATGCCTGGAATCCCTCCATTACAGGCTATAAATCTGAAGACACAATCCTGGTGGGTAAAAGTCGCAACGTGGTTCTGACCGAAATTCCCGGTTGGCCGGTCACCGTCGTCGATGGCATCGCCAGGCCACTGATAATGATAGCTTAACCATATCCACCGTATCAAATGCTTGCCATTACACAAAAAGAGGCCGACCCAAAAGGTTGGCCTCTTGTCACTTTAAAATAGGTGTGATT
>CAYLPS010000107.1:0-11800 GCA_964385625.1 uncultured Anaerolineaceae bacterium
ATGTCCGATCAAATTGTGTGTTTACCGATGAATCATCAAACTGTATGGTGGCTAGAAAATTATTATATCAATAAATTAGTGGAACGATTATCAGGGGTGGGAAGTCTACAAGTAATAACCAGATCAGAACGCAATTGTATCTTCCACACAGATGAGATCATCAAGGTGCTTGAATCGGAAGGGAGGCAATGATCTTTAATCCAAACCGGTCTGCGCTCGATCAGCCTCCGTCTACTGCAGAATAAACACTAACCTCGTCGTCTGGTGAAATGAATGCCTCATTCAAGTCAGCCAGTTCTCCGTTCACCGATACAATGTATACCTCACCTACAGGGATCCCTATCTTATAAAGTACGTCGGTGAGTTGAGTGGATTTATCTAGTTTAACTTCTACCAGACGCGCATGAGCAGGTGTGTAAAACGATAACGCTCCTCCTACCTTGAGTTTCATTTTTCATCCAGTAGATCAACGGTCCAAGCGAGGGAGAGTTCTTTTAATCGTTTAGGGGTAGGTTGGCCAGTTTCAGGGTCCCAGCCTTTCAGTCCATATAATACGGTCAAGGCATGGGTAAATTCATCTCGTGGAATAGGCTTGCCCTCTAAAGGACCATTCTGCAAACCTTGGAAAAGCCGCTCGGGCAAACGGTCATCCTTTCGTGAAAATCCTTCACGGGTATTGAACACACGAGCCAGGTTGGTTGCACGTTCACCGATTAACAATGCTTCAGACAGGGTAATATTCCAACCAGTGGCGGCATTCACTGCAGCGATAACTTCTTCGGGAAGTATAAAAGAACGCGGGGCAGGGCCGAAGAAACAAAAACCAACCGCTTTTTCAAAACTGTTCCAACGCTCGAGGATGAAAAAGTATTTCATCTTTTTATCACTTAAACTAAGGACAGGCAAAGCTTCTTCAATGCCAAGAGATTGTGCACTCTTAAAGGAAATTGAATCAGGGTTAGCTAATGCGGGGTCATGGGCAACTACGAGATGGTCGGCGCCGATTTCGGATATGGCGTAACCCATACCAACGTTGTACTTGCCGCGTGGATCGTGCATCGCCAGCTCCTGTCCTTTCACCTGCATGGCAAGCAGCTTGGCATCACCTCCGATCTTTTCTGCAGCTCGCAAGCTGCCTTCAGCCAGCAAATCTCCCAAGCCTCTGCGCCGCGCGATATTTTCAATCATCTGGAGCATAGCTTCGCCATTTCCAAACCTGAGGTCGAGACCGCCGGTATCTTCAAGGTTGATCAGCTCGTGCTCAAAACACTCCATGGCGAAAGAAATAGTTGAACCAGTGGAGATACTGTCGAGCATGTAGGCGTTGCATAGTTCGTTAGCCCGGGCAATCAGCAACAGGTCGCTAACGCCACAGTTCGGCCCAAATGCGTCGACTGTCTCGTACTCCGGCCCACCATAAGGAGACACTTTGCCATCGATTGTTACTTCGCGCTTGCAGCGAATTGCACAAGCGTAACAGCTGCGCCTGCCAGACATGATCTTTTTTTCATACGCTTCCCATTTGACATCATCCACATTCTCGAAGACACCTTGTTGGAAGTTACGTGTTGGGAGAATACCACTGGCGTTGAGAGATTCTACGATTCCCGGCGTACCGCGCTGTTGAAGATCCCAACTCAAGGGATTTTGTGGAACTCTTTTTGCGATCGTGCGTCCCAACTCCAAGAGTAGGTCGCGATCATAAGCAAACGTCTGGTAACGCTGATTGCCACGCACCGCTATGGCGCGCAGGTTCTTGGATCCCATCACTGCGCCTAAGCCATTGCGCCCGTTGAAATGACGTAAGTCATTGGTAAGCCCTGCAAAACGGACCAGGTTTTCACCTGCTATTCCGATCTGCAAAATGCGGATTTTATCATCTCCCAACTCAGTGCGAATGTCTTCCTGAACCTCAGCGGTTAACCTGCCCCAGAGGTGTTGAGCCGACCGGATTTCAACATGACCCTCAGTAATCCAGAGATAGACCGGCTGGGATGCGCGTCCTTTGATCACGATGGCTTCATACCCAGCCATTTTCAGCTCTGGACCCCAAAACCCGGCTGCTTCTGATTCGCCATAAGCGTTGGTCAAGGGAGAACGCGCCGATACCACGTAACGCGTGGCTGTTGAGACTGGCGCACCAGTTAATAAACCATTAACAATCACTATTAGATTATCTGGTGAGAAAGGTTCGGTATGTGCTGGGAGTTCCTTCAACAGGATGTACCCAGCCAGAGCTTTACCGCCTGGATAAAGTCGATACAATTCTTCATCAAGAATTTCAGTGTCAACGAAGTTTGAAGTCAGGTCGACACGCAGGATTTTTGCAGATGTTCCGTACACGTTTTTCTCCTATTACATAGCTGCCCGGCTACACAGACTTTGCCCGTTGTATGACAAGATGAGGGATCGTGGAAGAAGCGTGGGGAAGGATAGCGATACGCTCACCCGGTCGCAAGTCTGCCAGAGCCAGCTCGAGTGCATTTTGCAGGTTGCCTACCGGGTTAAGCAACAGCGCCTGGGCTAATCCTGTATCCATCTCTGAAAAGAATAACAAGTGGCTTCGGGACGCATCGCGGGCGATCTGGAAAGCTTTATGCGGCCCAATTTGGAAACCTTCCTCGGCAAAACGCATCAGGACCTCAGCATAAGAATGTTTATCCTTCATCCAAGCTTCGTAATGAGAGCTACCTGTGCCCTCCGGGCAAGCCGCTACTAGGATAATACTGGCACCCGGGCGGGCAATCAGGGCAGCATGTGCCAGTCCTTTCTGAGCTTGATAGAGATTAATATCCTTGGGGTGTCCACCGGGCGAGGTGATCAGCAGGTTGTAGTGCTGGCTCACATCTGCCTGGCAAACCTGGCGTGAGAGCGGCACACCGGTAAGCATGATCGACTCAGGCTGACCTGCCAGAACATACACAATCTGGCGCTGTTGGTTGAGGATAGCATTCAACGCCAGCTGGATCCCAATCTTACGCCCGATCTCTTCTATATCTTGCCGGACTGGGTTCGTTTCGTACTCCCCAATCAGGCTGCCAGCTTGTGTCATCAGAGAATGGTTATGGTTGATGGTTTTCGAGCCTGCTAGCCCAATCGCAGCGCTTTTGACACCACCGGAAAAACCTGCGAATTGGTGTGGTTCGATATTGCCAATCACAATCTTCAGATTAGCCTGCAAGTAGTCGGTGTTCACCCAGATTGGCGTGCCGCGTTCTGTTTCGCCCAGGTAAGTCATCCGGTCATACGCTTCCGGGTCGTGCGGGATCAATAGATAACATGCTAGTAACTCAGCAGGCAGGATCTCCGTATATTCGTTTGGGTTCATTGGGGGATGTGAGCCTCCCGCAATGAAGAAGCGGATTGCCTCATCAGGAATGCCTAAGGATGCCAGGCGCTCCAATAATGGTGGCAGAAGCTGGTGCAAGGGAACGAAGCGTGTTTTATCATTGATGGCGATTGCTACAGAACATGCCCCAGCGAAATCAGGCCATTTTACATCCCCTAGCAACGCATCCAAGGCATCTCGGACGACCTGGCTCGGCATTTCAGCCTGCGTAACAAAAGGCGCTTCGATGATATCGACGCCATACTGGTCGGGGATGCGAATGGGAAGCATGGAGCGCCCATAGGGGATGTGAGTTTCCATAACAACCAGCTTATGAGCTGCGATACAGCTTGGTGATCACGAACTCATCGTGATGCAAGATCTCTGCAGAAGTCAGTCGTCCATTAATGGTACGAGCCAGCATTTCCATGGTGCGGTCAGCAGCCCCATCAAGGTTGTACTCGAACCGTAACAAGCCTGATATATCCACATCAATATGCTCAGACATGGTTTCAACGGTCAGTGGATTGGCAGAGAGCTTGATGACTGGCTCGATCTTGTTTCCAATGATGTTCCCCTGTCCTGTGGTAAATAAATGCACCGCCGCTCCAGCTGCGCAGCAGAGAGTCACCATTTCGGCGGCAGCACTGGAAGAATCCATGAAATGCAAGCCGGGTTTTTTAGGCTCTTCAGCTGGCTGCAAGAATGAGACAACCGTACAGCGGCCCATCTTTTCCACGTTGCCGAGAGCCTTCTCCTCGATGGTCGAAAGACCACCACGGATGTTGCCCTCGGTCGGTTGCGTACCAAGCAAGCTCACACCCTGCGACTCCACGAGTTTCTGATAATCATCGAAAGCTGCCTTGAACTGCGCAGCAATCTCAGGGGTGGCGCAGTTCTCCATGATCTTATCCTCGGCGCCGGTCACCTCGGTGGTCTCACCAAAGATGAGCGTGTTACCGCCCTTTTCCAGGCGCTCGAATACCCGTCCAACAGTAGGATTCGATGCCAACCCACTGGTGGTATCCGATTCACCGCACTTGGTCGAGACCCAGATTTCGTTCCATTTCACCGGCACACGAGGCAATTCGCTGGCATAATGGACGAATTCTTTTGCTTTGCGAGCAGCCATTTCGATAGTTTTTAGATCACCGTAGCGCTCGATACTGAAGCCTGCCACAGGTTTCCCGGTTTCAGCGATGCCTTTTACAATGTACTCGGTCCATTTTGGCTCAATGCCGATCACCACCACCGCAGCCACATTGGGATTACGGCCTGTACCCATGAGGGTATTGAAGGTCAATTCGAGATCTGCGCCGAACTGCAAGCGCCCGTAGGGATGTGGTAGAGCAGTCGTCCCGCGCACCAGGCGGGAAACCCCTTCCACGGTAGCATTGGAAATATCGTCCACCGATAGGATCAATACGTGGTTTCGAATACCTGCCCGTCCATTCTCGCGGCGGTATCCGGTTAGGGGAATATCTTGATATGTAGCCATGATTGCTCCTATTTTTCGAACAATTTCGACGTACTGGCTGCCCAGCGCAAGCTTTTAATATTATGGATGTGGACATGCTCACCCGCAGCAATCGCTGCTGAAGCATAACCGATTTCCCTTCCATACTCAATCACGTGCTGATTGAGGGAGATGTCTGTCATCGCCACCTTGTGGCCCAACGGCACATCAGTAACCAGCATGATCTGCCTGACTTCCTTGCCCTCCAGGGTTGCTACGCCGATCTCTTCGCCGGTTTTCAGGTCCATGACCGCAACCCCTACATCGTCATTGGCATCATGCAATAAAATTCCTTTTTTCATCTGAATTTCTCCTTTTACTAAGGTGTGTGATAATTACTAATATTAGCGATTTATTCGTATGCTGTCTTGTCCCAGAATTGAGTGAATTTCTGGATGCCTTCCTGGGTATAGGGATGGTGCAAGCCTTCCTGATAGACTGAGAGCCCAGCAGTCACAATATCCGCGCCCACCACAGCCGCATCCACGATCTGGCGGGCGTTGCGGACTGCCGCCACGATGATCTGCGAGTCGAAATCATAGTTGTCGCGGATAGTGACAATATCACTGATAAGGCCCTTCACATCCTCGGCATTCGATTCCTTCCAGCCGATGAAAGGTGAGATGTAATACGCCCCAGAGCGCATGGCCTGGAGAGCCTGCATCGCCGAAAATACCAGGGTGCAATTAACCCGGATGCCTTTGCGAGCCAGGGCTTCCATGGTCTTAAAGGACGGCTCGATGCATTGCAGCTTGATGACAAAGTTAGGTGAAATGGCTGCCAGCTTCTCAGCTTCAGGCAACATCTCATCATAACTAGTATAGTGTGGATTCACTTCGACAGAAACCGTCTTCTGCGTACCCTCCACCAGCCTGGCTATCTCCCTGATCACTGTCAGGAAGGGTTTGCCAGAGGCCTGGATATGGCGGGGATTGGTGGTCACACCATCAATCTGAAATGCCTCCAGGGCATATTTGATCTCCTCTACATGTGCACTGTCTAAAAAAAATTGCATGTTTAACTCCTTTACTTGATTATACAATCGACACCTTGCGGCAAAGGCCTCACCTCGCCGCCCGGTGAAATGTGCAATTGTAAACCAGGAAGCCGCATACCCTGCCTGGGTATGCCAAAAGACCAGATCTGATCGAGGTGCAAGCTAGGTTTGAGCTCGCCAGTATGCTGGACGGCGGGACCCAGCGGGAACAGATACCCTTCTCGCCCAAAGACCGGGATAAACTCGAGCGGCACCTTTTGTTCGAAGATTCCCGGTCCCTCCACCCAGACCTGCTGCCAGATATCGAACCACCTGCCGGAGGGCAGGTAAAAGCTCACCTTTCCCCCTGGAGAGAGCACAGGCACAACCAGCAACGTATCACCCAGCATATACTGCTCTTCAAATGGCCAAGAAAGACGGTCCTCGGGAAAGGCCAGAGCCATCGAGCGCATCACTGGCAGACCGGTTTCGTGCGCTTCCAGAGCACAGGCCTGTAGATAGGGGATCAAGCGATAACGCCAACCCAACCAGTTGCGGATGATCCCTTCGGCCTGCTCACCGTGATACCAGGGCTCACGCGGGCTGGTACCGTGGAAGCGCGTGTGCGAAGCCAGGATGGCGGTCTGAGCCCAGCGGATGTACAACTCAGGATCAGGCATTCCACCTCCCAACAAAGAGTTGCCCTGTTGCATGCCATAGAATCCACCTATATCGTGAGCATAGAATGCACCGCCGCTCATTCCCCAAGAAAGACCACCGCGAATGCTTGCTGCCAGGCCTTCCCAATCACCCTGGGGATCACCTCCCCACTGCACCGGATAACGCTGCCCACCTGCCCAGCTCGATCGTCCCCATACAATACCTTCCTGCTTGCCATAACTCTGCGAGGCTTCGAATACGCAGCGGTTATACAGCAGCGAATAAATATTGTGAAGGCGTTTTCCTGTGTCGCCGTTATGCCCGATGACCTCCTCAGGCACAGCTTCACCATAATCAGTTTTCATCACAGAAACGCCCATTTCGAATAGATGGCGATGCATATCACGGAACCAAGCAAAAGCTTCTGGGTTGGTGAAATCCAGCAAACCGGAAGGCTGCAGGTGCGGGATGAGCCTGTCATTGGGTGGCGGCAGCCAGCGGTGTACGTAGGTCTCGCCACCTGCGGTCTGCAGGAAGTATTTTTTGGCTGCCAATTCAGCAAACAGGGGATTCAATGTGGAGAGGTATGGATATTCCCACAAGCACAGCCGAAAATTAAGCGCATGCAATCCCTGGATAAATCCCGCCGGGTCAGGATAGCGATCTGCATCCCAGCTGAAATCGAAGCGCGTTTCAGCTTTGTGCCAGGCCCGTCCATCCAAGGTCAGCACATCGCATGGGATACGGTGTTCACGTAATTTTTGGGCTATGTCCATGATCTCGTCAGCGGTTTGGTAAAAGGCGCGCGACATCCAGGCTCCATAGCTCCAGCGTGGTGGCAACTCCGTCCGGCCGGTCAACCCAGTATATTTTTCCAACATCTCAGCTGGGGAATCAGCAAAGATCAGGAAAAAGTCCAGAGTCGTGTCATCTAACTTAATCACATAGCTACGATGTGACCAGGGTGAGTAGCCTACACCGTGGGTGACCCGCGCCGTGGTATGGATAAACACTCCCCAGCCACGCGGGCTCCAGGCAAAGGGAACATTTTTATAGGATAGCTCTGCGTTAACTCCGGTGGCATCCCTGTTCCAACTTTCAACCAGCTGGCCGCGTTTATTCAACGACCCAAATTTTTCTCCTAGACCGAAAATACTTTCTCCACTCTCCAAGGCCAGCGAAACAAGCCATTGCTGTTCGCTGGCTGCCAGGGAGTAGAGCCGCAAGCCACCGCTGATCGTGCGGTCATCCGTAGTGGTGAGCATCCGTCTGCCACCTCGATAGAATGCGAGTCGCAGTGGATTTTGCTCAAGGACCAGCTCCAAAAGACCGGCCTGCAACCGGATCGTCCCTCCAACTTGCACTTGCAGATTTGCGAGCGCAGCTTGCTTTTCCAGTTCGAGAGGATTTACCAGGATTCCATAATCCACCACTTTGCCGCGCGGGAGGCGCAACCTGAGCAGGTCTTTGCCGGGAACGCTGATTTCGAGAGTGCCGACGCTGGACTCGAAGCTGGCAATTCCATTTTTTATCCCTGCGAATTTCAGCCAATCCAGGCTGGTAAAGCCTTCTTGAAGACTGTTAATCGGTTGGTCGAATAACATGGTTCCAAATACTTTCCTAAGCTAGGCTCATTTTATTTCATGCCTGTCGTGGCAATACCCGTGGTGATACTGCGCTGCAAGAAAGCGAAGATCAAAGATATTGGGATCAAGGTAAGCACAGTCATGGCAAGGATAAGATTCCATTGTACGTTCAATTCGCCCTGGAAGGATGCCAACCCCACCTGCAGGGTGAACAGATTGTTATGGGTCAGCACAACCAGTGGCCAAAGAAAGTCGTTCCAGCGCCACATGACTGAGAAGATTGCCAGGACTGCCAGCGCTGGCATAGAAAGCGGGATAATGATCTGAGAAAAGACACGCCACTCGCTGGCGCCATCGACACGCGCTGCGTCTATTAATTCGTCTGGCAAAGTGAGCATATATTGGCGAAGAAGGAACATTCCGGTAGGGGTGGCAATGGTAGGGATGATCACGCCTGTCAGAGTATTGTTCCAATGCAGCATGGTGATGATCAGGAATTCCGGCACTAGAATGACCGTGGTGGGAACCATCAACGTGGCGATCATGGTGAGGAATATCGCGTTGCTACCTTTAAATTTGTACTTACTCAAAGCAAACGCGGCCATACTATTCACGATCAGTGTGAGAACGGTCGCCACGACTGTAACGATGGTACTGTTCCTTAGATATACCCCAAAATTAAAACTGTTAATTCCTTCAATATAATTGTCAAAATTGAAAACAATATGCTCGACTTTGGTCATATCCTTGATATTGATTTTGTAGGTTTGGGAAGGATCTTTGGGATCAACCATGGTGGATTGAAGCCCAACCCTGATGACCTCTGCCAACTCAACGGTTTTACTGTTCATATTCACTTTGTATAATGGCAAAGCTTTATCGTACCCGGGCACCTGGACAGTCTCTTGCTGAAATGGGAAGAGCTGTGGTGGAAATGTATTGATCTCACCCAGTGATTTAAAGGATGAGAATATCAACCAGATCACTGGCCCGAACATAATGAATACGCTGATTCCGAGATACAGGTAGGTCAGTATATCCGTAATGTGAAGGCGATTCCGACCACGTGTGCGGGTAAGAAAGCGAAGAAGTGTTCTCAATTTACGCCTCGTTCCTGCGAAGGACCAATTGGGTAATGGTCATGATTACCAGCACGCCAGCCATTAAGATGGATGCTGTTGCGGCAAGGCCCATAAGCTTAATCGGGCTGGAGAAACCGTTCATGTAAATGTACTGGACAATGTACATGGTTGCCGAACCAGGCCCTCCACCGGTGAAGGCATAGACAATATCAAAGACTTGCACTGCACGAATAACTGACAGGACGGTTACAACCAGCATCGTTGGCATGAGCAAAGGTAAAATTATCCCTTTGAATAAATTAATACTATTCGCTCCATCCATCTTGGCTGCATCGTACAGCTCAAGCGGAATAGATTGCAATCCTGCTAGCAGGATTAAAGTATAAAAGCCCATGTTTGACCACGTGCTGATCATCACCATCCAGAAACGAGCCCAGGTTGGATTGGTCATGAAGGGTTGGGCGTGAATGCCTAGTGCAACCAAAATGCCATTCAGTAAGCCGCTATCCTGTAATATCCATTTCCAGATCAATGCCACCACGATAGGAGAAAGTAAAACCGGGTAAAAGTAGACACTGCGGAAGAACCCGCGCGCTTTGATTTTCCCATTAAGGACCAGAGCGGTAAGCAGAGAGACACCCACCATAAGGGCAACTTGAAAAACAGTAAATTGAGCTGTATTCCAAACCGAGCGCCAGAATAGATCGACCACGCAGGTATTTGGATTCAGGATGCTTTGACAATCAAATATCTTTTGGAAGTTTTGTGTACCAATCCAGGCGCGCTCGTCCAGAAAAAGGTTGGGATCTTGGGTGAAAGCGTAGCCGAAGTTGAGCAGCATTGGAAGCAGGCTAAACATGCCGAAAACCAACAGGTTTGGCAGAATGAAGAAATAAGGCATCCGGCGTATTCCAACCAGCTTCTGCAGCGGGCTAAAAAATACTCGGTCTACAATTAAAGTAATTAAGTCATAGAGTCTAGTAAAAAACCAACCCAGCTCGTTCCCAATGCTCTGGAAGACACCGTACCTCATCTTTTTTTGGATCATCTCGCTCCTTTTTTTATTTTTTTTCCAGAAATCATCGGGCAAAATTATTCCAATTCAATCATTAATTATTTCAAACAATAACTATGCGCATAATGCTGCGAGTTAATTTTCAAGAGAAAAGCTGCCCAAAAGTGCATTGGGCAGCTTTTCATAAGGGACCCTAGTTGCTCTGACTTTGTGAAATTGCCGTATCTATATCCGATTGGAGTTTTTGGATCATCTCATCCAGGGTTAACTCGCCGGTCAGGTATTGTGAAATCCTGGTGACAGAGTTTTGATAATATGCGAATGCGTTCGGGTTGGGGTTCAACGCCCAACCTTGATCCGTGATATTTTTCACTCCGGCAGCGAAGGCATTTAAAGCCGCCTTCACATTCGGATCAGAGGTATTGTAATCAACACCGGTATTGGCAACCGCCAGCTCGGCAGGCAATGCCAATGTATTGGCGTCGAAGTAGCTGTAGTTCTCAGGCTGCATCAAAAAATCCATAAATTTGCCGACTTCGGCAGGATATTTTGTGCTCTTGAAAGCTACTACGGCAGAACCGCCGGCAATACCCACGCTGCCTCCAGCGCCAGACGGAGCCGGGACAACCTGCCAATCGAAATTAGTGCCAACGGTCTTGGCGACATTACCTACCTGCCAGCTTCCGGCCAGGCAGAAGACCATATCGGCGCTCATGAAGTCGTTAATACAGCTATTGCCGCTCTTGGTCCAAATTTGATTGTCCGTTAAGCCTTGATCCTGCCAATTCTTGAGCATTGTAACGGCTTCGCGAAATCCCGCTGTGTCGATGGTAAATTTACCATCCGGGGTCAGTAAGGTTCCGCCATCGCTGATGATAACACTCGCCAGGCGGTGCCCGGTTGCATCCATACCGATCGCATATTTCACCCCAGTAGCCTTCTGCACTTGTGTGGCAGCATCCGTCCAATCCTGCCAGGTTGCGCCAGCACCTGGTAGGGCAACATTAGCCTGCTCAAAGAGCGTGGTGTTAACGTATGGACCAGTGACAGTCAGCGTATCTGGGAAGCCGTATAAACCAGTGGTATCATCAGGCTCGCGCATTGCAGCCAGAACGGGGGCAGCAAAGTTGGTTGTCATGAAAGACGGGTCACTAAGGTAGGGGGTTAGATCCAGCAAATAACCTCGAAACGCACCAAAATTCGTAATGCGGGCTATGTCCGGAGCCTGTCCTGCCTGAACCTGGGCAGGCAGCTGGTTGGTGATGTTGGCGTATGGGACCACGTCTAATTCAACCATTATCCCAGGGTTAGCCAGTTCGAATTTTGTGATCAAGGGAGCCATGATGGAGGCTTCGGCTGCATCCTGGTAATACATAAAATGGAGCACAATCGGAGCTGAAGTCTCTGTGGGGACGGCGGTGGGGGGAACAGCCGTGGGAGCGGTGGTTGGTGGAACAGAGGTAGGGGCAGTGACTGGGGGTGCAGATGTAGCTGGTGCAGTGGTTGGAGCCGCGGTCGGCGTGGCAGCAGGGGCGCAGCCAGCCAGGACTAGCGCGACCAGAAACAGCATAGTAATGAAGTGCTTGATTTTCATCTTTCCTACTCCTTTTTTAGACTTTTTAGTATATGACTATATA
>CAYLPS010000108.1:0-11484 GCA_964385625.1 uncultured Anaerolineaceae bacterium
TTCCCCCCTTGGAGACCTGATAGAGTCCAATGTTTTTATTCAATTGTGAATAATAAGTATTCCGCCAGCTGTGGCATGACCAAGCAAGTGCGCTTACGGCGGTGGACAAGCATCCTGACCAAAGTACTAAGGCTTATGGCCGCTGAGGGGCGTGACACCCTTCTTCAGGATGATGTTGCCATACTGCGCCGTTTCCCCGGTCATCAGGACCGCAAAAGCCCCCCTGGTTCTTTCGTAAAAATCGAAACGATCGATGCGTTGGATCGGTGGGGTGTCTGGCCAGTGTTTGTCGATGGCCTGGCGGTAAGATGCCTCCACCATGGGATCCAACTGATCGCCTGGGACCGGGGCCATCATGACCAATGGGCTTTCGACATAGGTGTCCAGTGCGAAAAGGGGCAGGATGGCATCTAATAAATCAGCGATCCGCAGGCCATCCGCACGCAACACACATCGCCCAAAGGTTTCACCAGGGAAATGTGCATCGGCAAGCACGATCTCATCACCATGCCCCATGCGATACAGCATGGACAGTAAATCCGGGGATATCAAGGGAGATATTCCTATCAACATCGGTGCTTGCTCCTTTCAGGAACCAAACTGACCTTTCAGGGGGATATGTTCCCCTCAGTGTGGTATTTGCATTGAACTTCCTTATGATATGCCGGATGCAGCCATTTGACAACCAGCCGCTTCCGCTGGCACCCACCGAAGGCAGTTATCTTTGATCGCTTTTCAATACCGTGTGGACGGCCTGGGCATGAAAGCACAGGCCCGTCCTCTTTGAATATCTGCCTCCAGATGCTAGTAGAGTACGTTTTTGGCATCCTGAGAATCGATGTTGTCCTTGTTCACAATGAGGAAGCCAGTGTCCACGTAAGGATCGATGGTCTTCCCCTGGAAGGCAACCTCATAGGCCGACTTGACCCCAAAGTAGCCCATGTTGTAGGCGCTCTGAACAGCAATGGCGTTGAGAGTGCCATCTTTAACCATGTCAGCCAAGACCTGGTTGCCATCGAAACCAATCGCAACCAGCTTGCCTGATAGCCCAGCCTGCTGGATGGCTTTGCCCATGCCAATGGCGGTCGGCTCGTTAGCTCCGAATATACCGACCAGGTCAGGGTTTGCCTGGAGCACGTTCGTGGTCTGGTCGAGTGCAGTGGGCATATCAGCGTTGGAATATTGAGTCTCCAGGAGAGTAAAATTAGAATTAGCCTTAATGTAGTCGTTGAAGCCACCGACACGCCCGACCTCGGATCCAACACCCGCCACATAAGACATCACCTGGACTTTGCCTTCGGTGATCCCCTTGGCTGCGAGAGTATCAATCAATGTCTTAGCACAGGCTTCACCGGCAGCCTTGTTGTCAGTTGCAAAGAACGCTGTATATTGGGATGGGTCACCATCGAGTTTGGAGTCGATAATGATCACCGGGATACCGGCTGCCTTCGCATCTGCAACTGGCTTCTGGAGGGCAGTCGTATCAGAGGGAGCCAAAACAATGGCCTTTACACCCCGGTTGATGGCGTTCTCGACGATGTCGATTTCTTCGTTGATATCACTCTCAGACTTAGCACCCAGGAAGGTCACCCTGAGATCCGCAGTCTGCGCCTGAAGCTCTAGGCCGGCTGCTACAGCTCCCTTCTGCACATTCTGCCAGAAGCTGGTTTGGGTAGTCTTGACAATGACAGCGATCTCACCGCCTCCGCCTGCTTCCGCCGCAGGCGTCTTTGCCGAAGTACCGCATCCCGAGAGGACAAGAGAAGCGACCATAAGCAGGCTGGCCAACACAAATAGATTCTTCTTCATTTTCATTTTTTTCATTCTCCTTTATAGGTTAGTTGATTGAACAGTTCATAGAGTATGGACGATGGATTTATTGTATGTAACAAGTACCTCCTTTCTGAACTGGAACAAATAAAGATAGGATCATAATCTATCGATCTTTCATTTCTCATTTTCGACGATTCCTGAGCTGGTCAACCGTTACAGCGCCAATGACCACCAGGCCGATAACGATCAGCTGCATGAAGTAATTCGCACCTTGCATGGTTAGGCCCACCGTTAAGATGCCCATGATAAAAGATCCGATCACTGTTCCTGCGATCGTACCCACACCACCCATGAAGCTGGCTCCGCCAATGACAGCAGCAGCAATTGCGTTCATCTCGTAGCCAGTTGCACTGTTAGGCTGGGAGGTGGCCATCCGTGAAGCCAGGATGATGCCCACCAGAGCCGCAAGCAGGCCCGAAATAATGTAGGTGATGATTTTAACCCGAGTGACATTGATCCCGGCCCGTCTAGCGGCCTCTTCATTCGAACCCACGGCATAAGTATGCCTGCCGAGCCGTGTTTTACTGAGGTAAAAGGAAAAGATGATAGCCACGGCGATCATTACTAGCACCGGATAGGATATACCGGGGAATTCCGGTCCGATCCCAAAGATAGTGCCATTGCCCAACTGGCCAAAGGCTTCTGGCGCTGGAAACGCCATGGCATTCGTAATGGTGAGAGCAACTCCTCGGGCGACCATCATCATGCCGAGGGTGGCGATGAATGGGGGTAGCTTTATTTTGGTGATCATCAACCCGTTGAGCAAGCCACACACAACTCCCACCAGCAATCCCATGACCATACTGAGCCATATGGGGACCCCGGCATTGGCAGCCATGACCGCGATCGTACCGGAAAGGGCGATTACTGAGCCAATGGAGAGATCAATACCGGCGGTGATAATGGCAAAGGTCTCACCGATACCCATGATGGTGATGGCACTGGTCTGTAGTGCCAGGGAGAGGACACTGCGCACGGTGAAAAAATTATTGGCTGTGATCGAGAAGACAGCAAACAGGACAACAATTGCGATGTAGCGAATTAGGTTATCGACAGGCAAGCCGCGTTTTTCAGTTGTTCCCCTGATCCCAGCTGCATCATCTTGCATCATGATTTCCGTAACCGTCTTGTTCATGGTAGCTCTTTCCTGTGGTTCAGTTATTGGCAAGACACCCCCAAGCCCTCTTTCTGCAGAATACCGATTCTGGCAGCATGGTGGAGCACTTTATCCGGCAACGCACAGTGGATCATGGCAATATCCTTACTCTGGCGCTATAGTCAGCTGGCTTCTGGAAAATCATTCCGGGCACCAATGATATAAGCTACCACCCGCTCGCGGAACTCGTCAATATCACCAGCGACAGTATAGTCACACACTTTACGCCCATGACGTAGCACGACTAATCGGTCGCTCACCTGGTAAACATCCTCCAAGCGGTGGCTGATAATGATGATCGATCGACCCTGTGCCTTGAGTTCGCGCACCAAATCGAGCATCTTATCAATGGCCGCCACACTCAGAGCAGCCGTAGGCTCATCCATGATGATGACCTTGGCGTCGAAAGCTGTCGCTCGGGCAATGGCCACTGATTGGCGCTGGCCTCCTGACAGCCGCTCCACGTTTAAGTTCACAGAAGAGATGTCGATCTTGAGACGATCCAGCAGGCGCCGCGTCTCTTCTGCCATATGACGCTGGTTCATCACACCAATTAAGCTCATCCGCTTAGACATCGTTTCCCGCCCTAAGAAAACGTTGGCAGCAACATCAAGATGATCGACAAGCGACAAATCTTGATACACCATCTCGATACCCAGATTGCGCGCACTCATTGGATCGTTATAATGCGCCTTGTGGCCCTCGATGAAGATCTCTCCTTCATCAGCGATATAGGCTCCACTGAGAACCTTCATCAGTGTGGACTTGCCGGCAGCATTGTCACCCACCAACCCCAATACCTCATTGTGGTGGAGTAGCAGGTCAACCCCGCGCAATGCCCGGACCGCTGCAAAACTCTTCTTGATATTGCGCATTTCTACGATGGGTGGGTCTTCTGTCATAAGTGTTTCTCCTTCTCCATGAGCGAATCGATTATTGCTCAGAGCCATTGGCGGTACCCTCCTTGTTTTAACTGGATGACAAGCTCACGGACATCCTGCTCACGGCTACGAGGGCATACCAGGACGGCATCTCCAGCGTCCACGATGATCAGGTCATGGACCCCAATCGTCGCGATTAACCGATTTTCACTAATTGCCAGCGTATCACGGGTATCGAGGCCAATGTGTGGTCCTGACAGGATGTTGCCATGCGCATCCGCCGGTAATAACGAGAGCAGGCTATCCCAGCTGCCTATATCGTTCCATCCAAGGTCAACCGGGAAGACTGCAACTTTCTGGGCGCCTTCCAAAATCCCGTAGTCGATGGTTTGCTGCGCTACTTGAGACCAGACGCGGTCCAGTGATTCCTGGTAATGCACAGTTCCCAGAGCGGCTTTTACATCCAAAAGCTGGTTGAAGAACTCAGGCATTTGGCGCTCGAACTCGTCCAGGATGCACCCCACGCGCCAGATGAACATGCCGCTGTTCCACGAATACCCCCCGCGATCCAACATGGCAATTGCCGCCTCTAAATCCGGCTTTTCAATGAAACTGGTGGCCCGGTAAGCGGGGAAGCCATCCAACCGACCCAGGCTCAAACCATGCTGGATATATCCGTAGGCTGTGGAGGGCGAGGTGGGTTGGATCCCTAGCGTGACGAGATAGTCATCGAGGGCCAGCTGTCTGGCGGCGACCAAGACCCGGCGAAGGCCATCCGCATCGGCGATCAGGTGGTCGGCGGTCAGGACTGCCATGATCGCAGTGGGATTCTTGCGCTTGAGGTGGATGGCAGCCAGGCCAATGGCTGGGGCGGTGCCACGGCCCTGCGGTTCAATGATGAAACACTCCTCGGGCAGCTCTGGCGCCTGCTGCCTCAACAGGCTAATATGCTCGGCGCGGGTGAGGATGGCGATACGGTCGGGGGGAAAGAGGGGGGCAATGCGGTCCAAGGCTAACTGGAACATGGTGCGCTTGCCCAGCAGTTTGAGCGATTGTTTGGGTCGCTGGTCGCGGCTGAGCGGCCAGAGCCGCGTGCCTGAGCCCCCGGCCAGAATCACTGCGTGATACAGCTGGTCTTCCATTATGGCTGCCCGGACCTATCTGCTTGAGACATGCAATCAGAAACCTCGTAACAGCGTGCTTTCACGTTGTGGCAAACCTTCCTTGGGGATCCGTTGTAAAACCACATATTCTATGCCGTGCCGCACGCAGAAAGCTCGTTTCTCAGGTACGTCGCCATCTTCATTGACAACATACATATCCGGCTTGAGAAGGTCGATCTCTGGCTCGGCATCCATCCATCCGTGCCCGGTGGAAATAAGAGCCCGTTTGACATAACGTATCGATTGGACCATGTAACGCCGCTCCTCGGCTGAATACATGGGGTGGCTATTCCCTTTTAATAAACGGATATTTTCGTCGTGCCCGACCACGACATACAAATCACCTAAGGCAGATGTTTCTTCGAAGAAGCGGATGTGCCCGGAGTGAAGCCAATCGAAACTTCCTGTTACCAGGATTTTCTTAGTAGTTTCGCCAGAAACATCTCCGGATACAGGTAAATCAGGGAATCCTTTCAACTCACGAGGCTCAATCACCTGGTAGGCGATGTCCTGCGAGGCACAGAAGAGCTGTTTCTCAGGTGTGGCATCCTCAAGATTCACAATCCAAATATCAGGCATGAGACCATATACTGGTGGTAAATCATCCGGGCTTATCAACCCCTCCACCAGATGTACCTGCTGAACATAGCGAATAGCGTTGAGGATATACAGGCGTTCTCCCTGGGAGAATGTTGCGGGTTTTCCGCTTACATCATAAATGGTTTCATCTGACCATAGCAGCACATGCACGCTGCCTCGCTTCGAGGCCTCCTCCAGAAAGCGGATGTGAGAAGATCTAATGTCATCAAAACTACCTGTAACAAAGACGGTCTTCATGGAGCCTTTATTTTGCAATATTTATGGTCACCTGGAATGCGCCAGGTATTTTTTGCTCACTTACGACAAACAAGTAACCGCCACCGCATCCGGAGTACATCGCGCCATGATGGCAAGATTGGTAATGCCCTAATAGATCGAGCAGATCCATGGCGATTGTCGGATGCTGGATGGTATGGGGAAAGATGGCCTGCCAACATAGCATGCACTTGTTCATCGATGCGCCTAAAGCGCGTGCGTCACGGTTGATAATGGCATCGTAACAATCTTTACCCGTTTGGCCCAGCTCACTGATCCACTGCGGATCCAGGTTCTGCTCGCCCAGTGGACTATAACCCAACGGACGTTGTGCCACGGGAATGATATGGACCACGCTTTCCAACCATTGAACGACAGCAGGATCGCGATTGGTTTCCACGTGAATCGGAAAATAACCACCCTCAAAATTGAAATTATAATCGAGGCGGTTGATTCCAGGATAAACGATACCCGCCATATCCTGAGATCCCGAAGGTTCAGCCTTTCCTTCATTTTCAGCTGCATACAATTCACGGACCAATTCTTCAGGATCCCGATCGGGCAAATGCCCTGTCCAAATTTTCTCGGCAACGTTCCGCGTGCTCGTGCCCATCCCGCAGCGATCCATAAATCGCATGGTGGGTTTTAGCGAAACGACCACCATTGAGCCAGGCGGCGTTGGATTGTGACGTGATACGAGAGGCTGGTCAATCCATCCACCTGCGAAAGCCATGCGGTAGGGTAAATTACCGATTACGTGTGTAATGTCTTTCTTAATGGTCTGATTAATGATCATCCGGTTCTCGATGCTAACTTTTTAAAATTAGAAATCTTCTCTCTCACCAGCAGGTGTCGCCTTACCACTTTTTCGATCATAGTATTGGTCTTTGATCCAGGCATATGTTTTTAATAAGCCTTCGTGCAATGGGGTGCTGGGCTCCCAGCCGAGGATTTGTTTGATGAATGTGTTATCGCTGTTACGCCCACCGACGCCGAGTGGACCGTGTATGTAATGGCGTTCCAACCTTATACCGGCGATGTGTTCGATCTCGCTAACCAGCTCGTTGATGGAGACCTGTTCACTCGAACCAAGATTTATCGGTGTGGCAATCAACTGGTCGCAGTGCATGATCATATCGATGCCCTTGACGCAATCGTCGATGTACATGAAACTGCGAGTCTGGCTGCCATCTCCCCAGATGGAGATATTGAGGTCAGTTTTGTCCATGGATTCAATCACTTTGCGGCACAATGCCGCAGGGGCTTTCTCACGGCCTCCATCCCAAGTGCCGTTTGGTCCATATACATTGTGGAAACGGGCGATGAAAGTTTTCATATTACGTTCAGCCCAATATTCCTGGCAGAACATCTCTGACATCAGCTTCTCCCATCCATAGCCGCGTTCAGCCATCGCTGGATACGCATCCGCTTCTTTGAGTGCCCTGGCGTTTGGATCTTTCTGCAATTCTGTATTGTAGGCGCAGGCGGAGGATGAAAAGAAATATCGCTCCACGCCTGCGCGATAAGATTCGTCAATCAGGTGGGTGTTGATCAGGATGCTTCGCAGGCATTCGATGCGGAAGCGCTCAATGAAACCCATACCGCCCATATCGGCAGCCAGGTTGTAGACCTCCTTGGCACCTAGCACTGCACGCCGGCAGTTTTCGCGCTCACTCAGATCCATCGAGATATTTTCAACCCCGGGAGTTACCTGATACCATTTAGGCAGCGGTTTCTTGTCTATGGCACGTATGCGAGTGAAGCCTGAATTGTGGAAGTATTTGACCAGCGACCCGGCGATGAAACCGCCTGCCCCGCCGACCACGATTAAGTCATCTTTGTTTAGGGTTGTTTCAGCAGTTGGATTCGTGTTCATTCTCGCATATCTCCTAGATGTGTTTGATTGGGTATATTCTTGATTAATTGGTTTCACACCTTAACAGGTCCGCTTGATTTTCGTTGGATGATTTCGATCGGCAAGATGACTTCCTGACACTCATCAGGTGCCTTACCCACCAGCCGGTGTAGTAAGAGCTCAGCGACTTTTTTGCCCATTTCATACGCAGGTTGTACAGCCACCGTCAGGAAAGGTTCATCGATAAATAACGGTAAAGGCAAATCGTCAAAACCCACCAAAGTGATATCTTCCGGCACCCGAAGCTTCTGATTCCGTAAAGCTTTCATGATCCCAATCGTTATGAAGTTGTTGGCGCCCACAAATGCGGTTGGTGGGTCTGGCGAAGTCAATGCCTTTTGGGCAAGCTCATAACCACTATCCTGGGTGAATGAGCCAAAATAGACCTGTTCATATTCCTCAAGCCCTGCTTCGGTCATGGCCCGATGGTACCCAATTGCCCGATCTTCTGCAGTGGACACCCCTCTCTGTCCTGAGATCATCGTGATCCGCTTGTGTCCCAATCCAAGTAGTAACTTTACCAGCTTATAAGCCCCGGCAATCGAGTCGCAGCGCACAGTATCGATTTGTACCTCAGGGATTCTGCGGTCAAGGAGCACCACAGGAATATCGAGGGCTTGAAAAAACTCTACCGTCTTGGATTGGCTACAGGCGGGGACAATGATAATCCCATCAACTTTTTTCTGAGCCAAGATTTGCGCATATTTATATTCCTCGGATTCTGATTCATCCGTGTTGCAATAAATGACCGAGAAACCAGATTCACTGGCGACGTCTTCGACACCCCTGGCGATGCTGGTAAAAAACGGGTTAGTAATATCGGTCATTACCAAGGCTAGGGTATTGGTACGCTTGGAACGTAAACCGCGCGCGAGTGCATTGGGAACATACCCTAATACAGATATGGCTTGCTCTACACGCCCCCGTGTTTCCTGGCTGATATAACCAGAGTTGTTGATGACTCGAGAAACAGTGATTGGGGCAACGCCTGCCTGTTTTGCTACATCATTTATTGTCGTCATGATATTGAGTTATTGCGTTTTTCTGAGAAGCCATTGCCATGAATATGGTAACGTTACCATGGTAACGTTATCATAGCATAAATTAATGCCTTTGTCAACACTCTTATATTCCGGTTATTACGAATCCCCCATTGGACGGGGATGCAGATCGCCTTTCATATTGTCTTGCTGCGGGTACAGCGCGGGTACAATCGGGTACTGATACGCTGAAATAGCCTGCAACGAGCGCAGTGAGTTGAACGTTGATTTTGGGCGATTTTAGACGTGAAAGACAGCTATTTTCCCATTTTTCCCTGCATTTTTATCCATCGCTTTGATGGCGGCGCGGGTTCGTACCGGCCGGCGAGCGGCAGGAGAACCTGCCAGTAAGAGGATGTGACATACGACTCATCGGATGAGTGATTGTGGAAAGGCAAGCAGTGATAACCTTTTTTACAGCCGGGTTTCGAATTTTTATTTGGTGATCAGAGAATATTTGGAATGTCTAACCTGGTCAATGACAGTGTACCATTAACACCTGCCCCAATAACCAGGATTTAATCGTTGTCCGATATCATATTCCACTTCTTATTTATGCCTATGACAAGGCATGCAAATAGCTTGTCACCAGCCGGATTAATTCGGCTCTAACCTTATTCATGTTAATTTCATCATCTTTATAGCTAACCATGCTGTGCACTACCCCTTCAACGGCGTGGAACATCACAAAAGCGATTGACGAGAGTCTGGTCTTTTCTAATTTTGGATTGAATTGCAACAACAGTCCTTCAAATAGCTGAAGGGTGGAGCGATCAGAATCAACCAGGTATGTGCGAATTTCTTCATCGAAGCTGGCAATTTGCTTGGCTTGTTCATATAAAGGCGAAAGGGTAAGATGGGCATCGATTAACAGGGCAATTACCTGTTGAAGCAGGTCTTCCATGTTTGTCGCTTCAGAGCTGGTGAGGACGGCTAGCTGCTCGGTGATCCTCTCCAGCATATTGGCGGAACAACGATCGATCACCGCCAAGAAAACATCGCGTTTATTTTTAAAATAGCTGTAAAAGCTGCCGACCGAGACCCCTGCTTCGTAGGCGATATCGTCCGCCAGGATATGATGAAATCCATCACGGGCGAATAATTCTTCCCCGGCGTTGAGGATTTTTTCACGTGTCATTATTCCACGCGTCTGTACCGGTGTACGAGGCATTTTTTTTTCAACTGGCTTGTTAATACTTGACATGTTTCTGGTCCCTTGGTCTGAATTGATGGTCCAACTGTTCCCTTGACAATGTGAGAAATATCTCATATAATAATGTGAGATGCATCTCGCATTATTATAACCGATTTAGAATTAGAAAATCAGGAAAAATCATTCTGCATTTATAGAAGCATATAGCATAATAAGAGGCAGTCATGACAACCATCAGTTTGGAAGATCAGCCGGTTAAGGAATTGGAAGGGGCAATGAAGACCCTGCTTTTACCGTTATGGGCCAGGGCCAAGGAATGTCACCGCGCTAATCCCTTGTTAGTGGATGAGCGTGCCCGGCAGATTGTGGATGATCTGAACGAAGAGAAGGGCTTCGGAGAGTGTTTCAATGCAATGGAGCAAGAGCTGGATACTTATTACCAGCTTTCGCAAATCATCCGGGCAAAATCCCTCGATGGGGAGATCAAGGCATACCTGCAATATCATCCGCAGGGGGCTATTGTGAACATTGGCGCGGGGTTGGATACCACCTTTGAGCGGGTCGATAATGGTGCACTGACCTGGTATGATCTGGACCTGCCTGAAGTGATTGCCCTGCGGCGACAGTTTTTTCACGAGCATTCGCGCAGGAAATGCATCGCCAAATCCGTGTTGGATCACTCTTGGATTGATGAAATTGTGCATCCTGATCAGGGCATTATGTTCGTAGCATGTGGAGTGTTATTCTTTTTACAGGAAGATGAGGTGAAGAGGTTGTTTGGCCTCCTGGTGGACCAGTTTCCAGGAAGTGAGATCGCCTTTGACACGATGGCACCCTTTTTCTTGAACTTGGGAAACAGGATGGTGCTGAAAAAAGGCAACATGGGTGATCAGGCGGTGATGCGCTGGGCGGTTCGCTCTTCTAAGGAGATTTCGACGTGGGATACACGCATTCGTGTGATCGATGAGTACCCAATGTATTCCCGAATCTCGCTCGACCCAACCTGGGGCTTGTCATGCATGATGCGCATGAAAATGATCAATTGGCTGAAGGGAATCAATATCCTTCACCTACAGATTGCCTCGAGTATAGATCAGCCAGGTATAGACTTGCCATCCTGTATCGTTTAGGTGCCTTTTTTAAAATTCAACCAACCAACTTCTAAGAAAATGTTATTTTTATAAAAGAAGTACAATCAATCAACAGCATCCCCGATTGGATTTATGACCTACCCAATGGGTCGTATAAGGCAGCCTGGTCGACGATAATCCCCGACAATCTGCTCGGTGGCACGCTGGAAGTGAATATTTTGGCTGCATATGCTTAGTTATTATTGTTTTCAAACTAGCATCGGAACTTACATCAACTGAGGGTAATTACCATGGTAAGAAAATTGCCTAAATAGTTTCCGGGAATGATCTGGAAGCCTACTTAGTAGTCAGTCATAATGAATAAGATGGAACCAAACTTGCAATCTTCAGGTCAAAG
>CAYLPS010000109.1:0-11455 GCA_964385625.1 uncultured Anaerolineaceae bacterium
GTTCGGTAAAATTGCTTCTCTTTCATTTTTATGTTATAGTAATAGTTTGCCATGTGGAATTCAGGTTATTCTGCTTTCTGCCGGTCAGTGAGGATGGAGATAGATGGCTGATCAAAACTTAGGAATTCAAGAACAACATGCCAGACGAGATGGTCCATTTCTCATCACCGGACTGGGCAACCCGGGACGTGAATTCGAGCATAACCGCCACAACGTTGGTTTTATGCTGATTAATCGTTTATCCGTAAAATTCGGTGAAAGTTTTGGCCAGGTTAAGTCGAGGGCTTTGGTGGCCACCACGAGATACCTGGAGACCAGGATCATTCTCGCCAAGCCTCAAACCTACATGAATGACTCCGGCCGTGCAGTGAGATCATTGGTTAATTATTATAAGGTGCCCCTGGAGAATCTACTGGTTGTTTATGATGATGTGGACCTTCCCCTGGGCAGTCTGCGTTTGCGCCCTTCGGGAGGCTCGGCAGGCCACAAGGGCATGCAGTCGATCATCGACCACCTGGGGACGCAGGATTTTGCCCGTTTACGCATCGGCACCGGCAGGCCTCCGGGTAAGAAGGAAGCTGCTGATTATGTTTTGCAGAATTTTCCCAGGGAAGCCATGGATATAGTGAACCAGACCCTGGATCGGGCTGTTGAAGCAGTATTGACCTACCTTCAATATAGCCTGGAACACGCCATGAATTTATTCAACAATTAATACATCACCGCCCGTAAGAAAAATCAGACGGCAAGCAGATATCATCATATGGACATATCAGGAATCACAAACGCAATTTCTTCCGCTTCCAATGAGCTGTTTCAAGCGATAGAGACCAGGCTCAGCATCCCTCCATTGGGCATACGGCGCTCCGCCCGCCTGCCCTGGCTGGCAGCCTTGCACCTGACTATCCAGCGCCCATTGCTGTTGATTACCGATCGTAATGACCATGCCCTGATGCTGGCTGACGAGCTGTCATTATGGGCGCCTGGCTTCAACCGCCTGTTTTTCCCCGAGCCCACCCCACTGTTTTACGAAAATGCCACCTGGGGATTAACCACCCGCCGCGATCGCTTATCGGTGCTGACTACCCTGGCAGCATTTCACATCCCGGGAGTTGAAAAACCCGCCCCACCCATCATCATCGCTCCAGCAAGGGCGGTGATGGCGCGCACCCTGCCCAGGCGCGAATTCCTCAAAGCCATGCGCAGCATAAAAGTTGGTGATGTCATTCAACCGGATGAGCTGTTGCGCAGCTGGGTGAACCTGGGATATGAGCATAGCAATATCGTGGTGAGCCCCGGCCAGTTCTCACGGCGGGGCGGCATCCTTGACATCTGGACGCCTTCTTCAGAACAGCCGGTCAGGATTGAGTTCTTCGGCGATGAGATCGATACGCTGCGCCAATTTGACCCCGCCTCCCAACGCACCATCCGCACCATTGAGCGGCTTAACATATCGCCCGGGCGTGAATATCTGACCCCCTCCCCTGAAGCTTTGGAGGGGTTGCACGTCGATCCTGCCGAGTTGTCAGAATTCCACATCCCCCTCCTGCATCCCACTACGGCCAGCCTGCTGGATTATCTGCCCGTGCAAAGCCTGATCCTGGTGGATGACCAGCAAGCGGTGCGTGACTATATCCTGGAAGTTGAAGAGCAAGCTGTAGGCTTGCGCAAGAACTATATCCAGGACGGCGAGCTGCGTGATGATTTTCCCATCCCATATCTCAGCTGGAGCGAAATTGAAGACACACTGGCAAGAAAACAGACCATCGATTTCGGCCAGCCCGTCGAGATGGAAAGCCTGCCAACCAGTGTCAGCGCTGTCTCAGAACACTTTCTACCCGGTGCGCGTTTTGCAGGCCAGCTCAGGCCATTTTTAGAGCAGCTGGATAAATTATGCGAGCAAAGTGAGCCTGTCACCATCGTTTCACGCCAGACGGCCCGCCTGCAAGAACTGTGGAAGGAGCATAAACCTTTTACCCCGGCTGATTTTTGCCTGACATTTTATGATGCCAGCCTCTCCGAGGGATTTACCTTTGCCCCACCCGGGGCTAAACCGCTCCATCTCTTCACTGATGGTGAGATCTTCGGCTGGCGCAGGCCTGAACTCCGCCAGCGCCCTCGCCCGGCAGCCGAAGCCCCTGAAGCAGCTTATGCTGACTTCGAGCCCGGTGATTGGGTGGTGCATATCGACCATGGCATCGGCCGGTTCAATGGCCTGGTGCAGCGCTCGGTGGATGGTATCGAGCGCGAATACCTGTCCGTTGAGTATGCCGAGGGCGACCAGCTGTTCGTGCCGGTATACCAGGCAGACCGGCTGACACGCTACGTGGGCGCAGATGCCCGTCCACCTTCCCTCACCCGGCTGGGCAGCCCGGAATGGCGCACCACCAAATCCCACGTCAAGGAAGCCGTGGAAGAGGTGGCTCAAGACCTGCTGGATTTATACGCCCGGCGCAGCGTGGTGGAGGGTCATGCTTTTGGCAGAGATGCTCCCTGGCAGAAGGAATTGGAAGCAAGCTTCCCTTACATTGAAACCGATGATCAGCTGCGTGTCATTAATGAAGTCAAAGCTGACATGGAATCTTCCCGACCCATGGACCGCCTGATCTGCGGAGATGTCGGTTATGGTAAAACCGAGGTGGCGCTCAGGGCTGCATTTAAGGCCGTGATGGATGGCAAGCAAGTAGCCATCCTGGTGCCCACCACCGTGCTTGCCCAACAGCATTATCATACCTTTTGCCAACGCCTGTCGCCCTTCCCGGTGGAAGTGGAGATGCTCTCACGGTTCCGCTCGCCCCTGCAACAAAAGGATATCCTCGAGCGATTGCAGCTAGGCAAAGTAGATATCATCATCGGCACCCACCGTTTGCTCCAGGGAGATGTGCACTTCAAAGACCTCGGCCTGCTCGTCATCGATGAGGAGCAGCGCTTCGGTGTAACCCATAAGGAAACTTTGAAAAAGATGCGTACCGAAGTGGATGTGCTGACCCTCACCGCCACACCCATCCCCCGCACGCTGTACATGACCCTCACCGGTGTGCGTGATATCTCAACCATTAATACCCCTCCTGAAGAACGCCTGCCCATCATCACCCATGTGGGACCATACTCACCCTGGCTGGTGCGCCAAGCCATCCTGCGCGAGCTAGAAAGGGGCGGACAGGTCTTCTTCGTTCATAACCGGGTGCAGACGATTGGAGCCATCCGCACTCACCTGGTTAAGTTAGTCCCTGAAGCGCGTATCGTTGTGGCTCATGGGCAAATGCCCGAAGACCAGCTTTCCACGCGCATGGAGCAGTTTACTGTTGGTGAAGTAGATGTCTTACTCAGCACCTCGATCATCGAATCAGGCCTAGATATACCCAATGCCAATACTTTGATCGTCGACCGCGCCGATACGTTCGGCCTTGCCCAGCTGTACCAGCTGCGCGGCAGGGTTGGAAGGGGTGCCCAGCGCGCCTACGCCTATTTCTTCCGCCACAGGCACCTGGCACCCACCATCGAAGGCCGGCAACGCCTGGAGACGATTGCCGAAAATTCCCAGCTTGGTGCTGGCTATTCCGTCGCCATGCGTGACCTCGAGATACGCGGGGCCGGTGACATCCTGGGCACGCGCCAGCATGGATATATCGCCTCAGTCGGCTTCCATTTATACACCAAGTTGCTGGCTGATTCTGTGCAGAGGTTGCACACAGGCAAGGAAGTGCCCGTCGCTGCTGAAGCGCTTCAGCAGGAATACGGACCCATCGGCATGCCCGTATCGGTGGATTTGCCCATCCCCATCAGCTTGCCAGCCAGCTACATCCCCGAGAGGCAAACCCGCACGCGGCTATACCGGCGCCTGGCAGACCTGCGCACGCAGGACGAGATCGATGCCATGGTAGATGAATTCGTCGATCGTTTTGGCCCTCTCCCGGAGGAAGCCAGGAACTTGTTTTTCCAGCTTAAGATCAAGCTGCTGGCCGAAAAGGCAGGTCTCACTTCAGTAAGCGGAGAAAATGGGCAGATCATCCTACGCTACCCGCCTTTACCAGATGGTGAGACATCGCGAGCCTTGCCTGAGCTGGGGGACGATATTCGCACGGGAAAAAATGCCGTGTGGATCCCCGTTGTTCAATCCAACGGCTGGATGGAGAAATTAATGGCCGTCTTGCAACAATTACGCGAAGATTAATCACAAAATGCAACTTTTTTTCACCGGTTAAGATAAAATATGTGTGATTATTTATAGAATTGCATCCCTGCCTAGAATAATGTTTTGTGTTGGTCTACCCAAGAGCGCGCGAGGAAGGGCCATATGAATTACAAAGATTTTCAAAATCGTGTCGACCATGGTATGCAGATGTTTGATGCAGGGAATTTACAGGCTGCTCTCGAGATTTTCACCGCTTTGGTCAACAGTGACATCTCGGATATAGACAAGTCATCCATGTGCCTGAACATTGCTGTCGTATATGACAAGCTGGGCAACGTACAGCAGAGCCTGGAATGGTATGCCAGGGCAATCCAGTACGAAAAGCCCCATTGCCGTTTCGAGGCGCAGGAGTACCTGGCGACATATCTCAAGCAAATCGATCGCCCGCGTGAGGCTCTAAAAATCCTGGATAGTCTGATGGCTTCAACCCATCTCTCTGAAGCCGATAAAGTACGTGTACGCGAAAATATCGAGCAACTTAAAGTTGAAATCAATAAACCAGTTTATCGACGTCCCGGCGCCTGACTGGTTGACCTTAACGTAAATCACACGAGTCTTTCTCATCCAGAAGAATTCGTATTCCTGTATATGAGCCACGGATAGATTTATGCCGACAGTTTTGGAATCATTAAACGCTGCTCTGCACCGGGCATTTTCACAGAGCGAAAGAGTATTTTTATTGGGTGAAGACGTGCTTGACCCGTATGGGGGAGCTTTTAAGGTCACTCGCGGCCTATCCACACTGTATCCACAACGGGTGATCACCACACCCATATCGGAAGCCGGTTTTGTAGGGGTAGCTACCGGCATGGCCTTACGGGGTCTGCGCCCCGTGGTGGAAATCATGTTCGGAGATTTTATCAGCCTCATTGCAGACCAACTGATCAACCACATGGCAAAATTTCACTGGATGTATAACGGGCAGGTCGATCTTCCCCTGGTAGTACGCACCCCCATGGGAGGCCGACGTGGTTACGGTCCCACCCACAGCCAGACGCTCGAAAAACATTTCTTGGGGGTGCCTCATATTAAGGTGATTGCTCCCGCAGCTTTTTGCTCTGCTGAAGGCCAGGCAGACCCCGGTGCTTTATTATTTCATGCCATTCTTGAAGACAATGGGCCTATTCTTTTCATCGAAAACAAGCTCCAATATCTGCTACCGGTTCAAAGCCAGTCAGACCTCAGAGATTTCACCCTTGCCCTAGATACAAGCAGCCAGCTCCATTATTTTCCCACCTACAGCCTGGCGATCCGTGGAGCGCCACCCGCCAATCTCACCATCGCTGCCTACGGCTATATGGCTGAGCTCGCCAAACAAGCTGCTCTCCGATTGGCTTATGAGCACGAAATCTTCATTGAGCTGCTGGTTCCCACCTGCTTATCCCCCTGCGAAATCGACCCTATCATCAATTCAGCCCGCGGCACCGGGGCTCTGTTGGTCGTCGAAGAGGGCACTTACACCTTGGGTTGGGGAGCCGAGCTGGTCGCCCGGGTTGCTGAGGCTTCGCCCACACCTACCATCCGATACAAGCGCCTGGCTGCCAGTGAAGTACCCATCCCTGCTTCACAGCCCCTCGAATCGCAGGTATTGCCCGATGTTGGCGGCATCGTCCAGGCTGCCATCCAACTTTTCAGGCTCAATTCTGAGCCAAAATTTGCGGTGTAAACGCTATGAGCTATCAGTTCTATCGACCCCAGGTAATGGATTGCCCTTCATGCGGCGCCACACTGGCTGTTCCTGATGCCGAAACCTTCGTGTGTGATTATTGTGGTAAGCGCATTGTTATACCACCTGCCCTCAGATCCCCTCAAGCTCCTGCCGATAAGCAAGCCTCCCAGGGAGACCAGGATGCTGTAAATAAAAAAGCATGGCGGCAAATATCACCCGCGGAAATGGATTATCGGCAGAAGCAGCAATGGCGTTCCCGCTTCATTTCACTTGTTGCCATGTCGATCGCCTTATTCCTGATTGGATTGGTGCTAGCGATTGTCATGCTGTTCAACCCTGCATCAAGCTCAAGAGATACGATTGAGTCTTCGGGAGTTGAGCTGAACATCACGCCTCTGCCAACCATGGTCCAGTTTGCCAGGTTGGAGATGGCTTTCGGCAGCCAGGGCAGCCATGCAGGCCAACTCGACGATGCCCGCTCAATCGCAGTGGATCCCCGGGGGAACATCTTCGTAGCCGATTACTCCACCGGGCGGGTCAACAAATTTGATCCACAGGGCAATTTTCTACAGCTCATCCAAGTGCTCTCACCCCAGGAGGGGGAAAATTGCTACACTCGAAAGATTGTTACCGATGATCAGGGAAATCTCTATACCACCTGTGCCGGACAGATCATTAAATATAACACCCAGGATGGCCGGCTTCTCTTGACCATACCCGATCAGTGGCCTGAAATCTATTACGAATCTGTGACCGTGGCACCCGATGGAAACCTTTATGCCACCAATGGCATGGCTGGCACCGACGATGTGATCATCCTATCCCCTCAGGGTGAATTATTGAGCCACTGGAAAGATATGGTGGAAAATGTAAACCAGGATGACCCTGCCATTCAGCTAGAACTGGCGGTCAGCCATAGCGGCAGGTTATACCTGTTGAGCCCATTTGGCAACCAGGTGTATGTTTATAATCCCGATGGTTCTTTTGGCTTCAGTTTTGGCCAGCAAGGCCAACGCCCCGGCCAGTTTAACATGTCAACCGGCATGCTCGCCATCACCGATGACGATTACCTGGTCATCTCGGATGTCTATCGGGCAGACCTGTTCGATGCGCGTGGTAGCTACCTAGGGAAGACTTTTACCATTGATTATGATGTAGCCGGTGGTTCCATACATGGTATGGCCATCGATAACAGTGGAGACCTATATTTCATCAGCAGCGGTGGAAAAGTATTGAAATTCGCAGTAAACTATCCATAAATCTATGAATCCACCGAATGCCATCACCATCCCATTGATCAATCCCAATGAGCCGGGCTGTTTGCTGTCGGAACTGTTTGTAACCCAAGGCCAGCTTGTGCACCAGGGAGACCGCATCTGTATCCTGGAAACCACCAAGGCCACCCTCGAGCTCACCGCTGCTGCCGCCGGCTATGTGATTGGCCTGGCCTTCCAGCCCGGCCAGATCATCCAGGCCGGCGAAACTCTGGCTTACCTGGCAGATTCACCCGGCCAACCCGTACCCCAACCATACAAGGAACCCATGCCGCCCCATACTATTCCCCCACAAGGCTTGCGTATCAGCCAGCCCGCCCTCCAACTGGCTTTACAGCACCACATTGTCCTTACCCAATTCTCAGGTGAAACCTTCATCACTGAAAAAGAGGTCCAGCAGCTGATAGAATCCACCGTCCCGGAAACAGCCTTCAAGCTGCAGACCAGCCAATTTGACCCGGATGCCATCATCATCTATGGGGGAGGCGGGCACGGGAAAATCATCATCGACCTGCTGCGCGCCCTGGAGGCGTTCCCCATCGCCGGCATCGTGGATGATGGCTTGGCCGTTGGCAGCCTGGTGATGGGTGTGCCGGTGCTGGGTGGGGCAGATCTCTTGCCCAGGCTTTTCGAGCAGGGTGTGCATTACGCTGCCAATGCGGTTGGCGGGATTGGAAATATCGACAGCCGCATCAAGGTCTTCGAGCGGCTTACCCAGGTCGGGTTCACCTGCCCAACTCTGGTCCACCCGGCTGCCTATGTGGAAACCAGCGCCATGCTGGCCGAAGGCGCGCAGGTGATGTCTCTTGCATACATTGGCAGCGAAGTCCGCCTGGGCTTCGGTGTGATCATCAACACCGGTGCCATCATTTCGCATGATTGCATCCTGGGAGATTATGTCAACCTGTCTCCCGGTGCCATCCTGGCCGGCGAAGTCACGATTGGAAGCGCCGTCCTGGTTGGCATGGGCGTCACCGTCAACCTGCGCGTCAAGGTCGGCGACCGGGCGCGCATCGGCAATGGCGCCACGGTGAAGCAGGATGTTCCCGCCAATTCGATCGTGCATGCCGGCACAACCTGGCCCGATTAACTTCATCATCCATCACACACACATTTACATCACATATTTATGACCTCATCCGACAATTTCTCACACTTTACGCCGCCCTGCTACCCCGGCACTGTTCAGCTCGAGCAGCACCGCCTGGAAGCAGCCCAAATGCTCGCCTCGTCCGACCGACCTGCGGATGCCTATGTTACTGCCCTGGAATACCAGTTCAGCCAGTACACCGGCAGCCGGTTCGCTATTGCCTTCAGCTCGGGCGCACAGGGATTGCGCCTGTGTTTGCAGGCTTTGGGCATCCAATCTGGTGACCTGGTGATTACCACTGCCTTTGCAGGTCCTTCTGCCATCCAGGCTTTGCTCTCTCAAGGAGCCGTTCCGGTGCTGGTGGATGTTGAGCCGCGCACCGGCAATATCGATCCGCACCTGGTTTTCGCCGCTACGCAAGACATCATGCAAGGAGGCAAGCATGCCCGAGCCTGGCTGCCTCCCACCGTGACCAGTAATGATGCCACATTAAAGGCCGTTCTTCCGGTGGATGTTTCGGGTCAAACTGCCGACCTGGAACTCATCATGAACACAGCCTGGAAGTATCGGATTAAAGTGATCGAAGACGCCTGTGAATCTCTGGGTTCTGCCTACAAGCAGCACAAAGCCGGCGCTCTGGCTGATTTTGGTATATACAATTTTTACTGTAACGAGCAAACTCATCCCACTACAGCCGGCATGCTGGTGACCGATGAACCTCAACCAGCTGAGCAGATCATCGCCTTACGCGACCATGCCCAGGGTATAAACGGCGCGCCAACCCAGGGTCCCCGAATGAGCCAAAGTGCCCGCCCAGACCCGCAGGCTGCTGCACTGGGTTTGGTCTACCTGAAGCACATGCAGGAGCGTGTTGCCAGGCGTATGCTGGTTGCCGGCTGGTACCGGCAATACCTATCGGGTCTCTCCAACATCGAACTACCTCTGATTGCCAATTACACTTCCCAGATGGGCTGGCCTGTATTCGTCATTCACCTGCAAGCGGGGTGTGACCGGTCGGCAGTTATTCAGCAGTTGGCGGCCAAGGGCATTCCCGCGACACCTTACCACCAGCCTCTTCACCTGCAGCCCAGCATGACCGGGCGCTTTGGCTACCGTCCAGGCACCTTCCCCGTGGCAGAAGATCTCGGCACTCGCAGTCTGGCACTGCCGATCAGTGAATTAATGGAACAATTACATGTGGAACAGGTTTGCGAAGCTCTCAGAAAGAGTATCTAATGGCTTGATTTCATCATCTAAAAACCCATATTAGCGGTATACTTGGATGTCATTTACCGATTAGGAGTATCTTATGAACATCACCATGTGGCGTAAAGCCTTGCAGGTCATCCCGCACGTTTCAAAAGAAGAGTGGCAAAAATTAGATGTAATCTCCAAATGGCTGATCTCCACACGGGCTGTGGTGTTGATCATGACTTTCTTGAGTGGGGCCTTCGCCGGTATCTTCGCCTTCAGGGATGGCAGGTTCGACCTGTTGAAATGGCTCCTGGTGACTTTGGGACTGATCTTTGCACACGCCACCAACAACCTGTTGAACGATTTCACTGATTTCAACCGTGGTGTCGACCAGGACAATTATTACCGCGCCCAATATGGCCCTCAGCCCTTGGTCCATGGTCTGTTCACCAAGCGCCAGCACCTCACCTATGCTGGAATCACCGGTGCCATTGCACTGGCATTTGGTATTATCCTGGTCATCCTGTCTCACAACTTGTGGACCCTGTTATTCCTGATGCTGGGCGTCTTCTTTGTGCTCTTCTATACCTGGCCGCTAAAGTACATCGCCCTGGGCGAGCTATCGGTACTGTTGGTATGGGGTCCGTTAATGATTGGGGGCGGCTATTTTGCCATCACCGGCGCCTGGAGCTGGTGGGTGGTGCTGGCCAGCCTGCCCTATGCTTTGGGCGTCACCGGGGTGATCTTTGGCAAGCATGTTGACAAGTATGAGATGGATAAGTCGCGCAATATTCACACCTTACCGGTTGTAATCAGCGAAAAAACCGCCCGTTACAGCCTGCTGGCCATGCTGATTTTACAGTATATATTTACCTTTGCCATGATCCTGGCAGGTTACTACAGCATCATCATGGCTGCCGTAGTATTGGCCATCCCCAGCCTGCGCCAGATCTGGCCCATGTTCAGCGCTCCCAAACCTCACGAGAAACCCGCCAATTATCCCGATGTGTGGCCAAACTATTTCGTGGCTGCTGGCTTCGTCCATAATCGCAGCTTCGGGGTGTGGTTTATGCTGGCGTTGATCGTTGATTCAGCCCTTCACGCTTACTACCCCACATTATTGAGACTACACCTGTTTGGCTAGCTGCTCAAGCGGCCGGGAATTCTAGCTCTTCCTTGCCCGCCAGGCGGTCCTGGATGCGCTGCACCACGATATCCAGGTGCCCGGGCCTGTGCACGAAGTCCAGGTCATCTGAGCGGATGGTCAGCACCGGGCAGACATCGTAAATTCTCAGCCAGTCGTCATAAAAGGTTTCCAGCAACGATAGATACTCGCGGGTGATGCCGCTTTCGATGCTGCGCGCCCGGCTGTGGATGCGCTTCATCAGCACCGACACGGGTGCTTTTAAGTAAATCAGCAGGTCAGGGGAGGGTAATTGAGAAGTGACCAGGTTGAATACCCGCTGGTACGATAAATAATCACGTTCATCCACGTTGCCCATGTGGTGCAGGGCGCGTGCAAAGATGTAAAAATCCTCGTAAATGGTGCGGTCGAAGATGACCGATTGTGTGTCCCTGACCAGCTCCAGGTATTGTTCGGCGCGGTGCCCCAGGAAGAAGATTTGCAGGTGGAATGACCACTCGCGCATGTCCTTATAAAAATCCGCCAGGTATGGGTTGTCGGCTACCGATTCGAAGGCACAGCGCCAGCCCATCCTTTCACTCAGCCTCTCCGTGAGCGACGTTTTCCCTGCTCCAATGTTCCCGGCGACAATGACGATGCGTTTGGCCATTTTCCTTTCTCCTGTATATGATTGGGTAAAGTATTTGATGAAGCTCAATGGAACATATAGCGTATAATTTGCGTCATAGATACTGTTGTATTCAGTCAATACTAATTTTACATTATTTTATGATTGTACTTATGTGAGGGAAAGAGAATGAAACTGTCATTACAAGCTATATCGCTCTTCTTATTATGCGGCATCCTGCTGGCTGGCTGCAATATGCCCAGTAGCAATACCCCCAGTCCC
>CAYLPS010000110.1:0-11416 GCA_964385625.1 uncultured Anaerolineaceae bacterium
TGTCCGGTTTACCTTTGTGTTTACAGATGAAACACCAAAGTGTATGGTGGCTAGAGGGTAACGCATGATCCAATTTATCTTGCGCCGGCTTGGCTTCATTGCGATTTTGCTAGTGCTCGTTTCGATTGTTTCATTCATCCTCATCCAGCTTCCCCCTGGCGATTGGCTTTCAGCCTATGTTACCGCTCTAAAAGTTCAGGGCGCACAAATCAACCCTGAAATCATTGAGGGATTAAAACGCCAATACGGCCTGGACGTGCCTCCAATCATGCAGTATTTCAAATGGGTGACCGGCCTGGTGCAGGGTGATTTTGGCTTTTCCTTCACGTACGGACGGCCGGTTCGGGATGTAGTTGCTGAGCGGCTGCCATTAACGATCTGGCTTTCAATCATTACAATTATCATCACATACCTCATCGCAATCCCTTTGGGGATTTATTCAGCAACCCATCAATATTCATTTCCGGATTACTTCTTTTCATTTCTTGGCTTTATTGGCCTTTCTGTACCGGGTTTTTTGCTGGCGCTGATTTTAATGTTTTATGCATACAAATACTTTGGACTGAGCATCGGCGGCTTGTATTCCCCACAATACATGGGCGAATCGATGAGCTGGGATAAGTTTGTCGATATGCTTGGGCATTTACCCATTCCGGTATTGATCATCAGCCTTTCCGGTACGGCTGGGTTGATCCGCGTGCTGCGCGGCACACTGCTGGACGAAATTCGCCGGCCATATGTAGATACGGCGCGGGCGCGCGGTCTAAAAGAAATCACTTTGTTGTACCGTTATCCAGTACGCATCGCGATTAACCCGCTGATCAGCACGGTGGGCTGGCTGCTGCCTGGAATATTTTCTGGGCAGACGATCATCTCCATCGTATTAAATTTACCGACTGTTGGTCCCTTATTGTATGAAGCATTGCGCGGCCAGGATACTTACCTGGCTGGCAGTATCGTTATGATCCTTTCGTTCTTCACCCTGATTGGGACGCTGATCTCTGACATCCTGCTCGCGGTCGTTGACCCGCGCATTCGCATTGAGGAGTAATTGTGGCACTGCCTAAGTGGTTACATTTTCCAACACCTTCAGCCAGGACCGCCCACAAGCGCACGGCAGAGATGGATGATGCAGCAGCTGAGAAATATTATGCTGCTTCACAGGGACAATTAATCTGGCGCAAGCTGCGGAAACATAAGCTGGCAATTGTCAGCGGTTTCCTGTTGGTCCTGCTCTATACCTGTGCGATCATTGCCGACTTCATCGCGCCTTATCAGACGACTGTCCGGTCATCCTATCGTTACGCACCGCCCCAGATCCTCAGGCTGGCGAGCCCAGGTTATTTCGGTTTGCATGTCTATGGATATGATAAGTACAAGGACCAGAAGACCTTGAAAACTGTTTACACCGAGAATCCGAATATCAAATACCCGCTCGGATTCTTTGTCCGTGGCTACGATTATGAGTTGCTGGGCTTTATCCCTACAAACATTCACCTCTTTGGAGTATATGAAAAAGGCACTATTTTTCTATTTGGAACCGATGAGTTAGGCCGGGATATCTTCTCGCGCGTCCTTGCCGCGCTGCGCATTTCGTTGTTTGTTGGATTGGTCGGCGTAATTCTTAGTTTCGTCATGGGGGTGGTGCTGGGGGGGATATCAGGCTATTTTGGGGGGACGGTGGATATCATCATCCAGCGTTTTATTGACTTTCTGCTCTCCATTCCAACCATCCCCTTGTGGATGGCCTTGAGTGCATCCTTGCCGCCAGAATGGCCTTCGACAAGCGTATTTTTTGGCATTACGGTCATCCTATCACTGATTGGCTGGGGGGGGATTGCCCGTATCGTGCGAGGCAAATTCCTGGAACTGCGCGAGGAGGATTTCGTCACTGCCGCAGTCGTGTCGGGAGCTACCAATTCCCGGATCATTTTCCGGCACCTGGTGCCATCGTTCGCCAGTTACCTGATCGTACAGATCACATTATCCATTCCTGGGATGATCCTGGGCGAGACTGCGCTAAGCTATCTGAGCTTGGGTATTCGCGCACCGGCAGTAAGCCTGGGTACGTTGTTGCAAGATGCCCAGAATGTTCGCGTGGTGGCCTTGTACCCGTGGCTGATGATCCCGGCGATTTTTCTAATCTTGGTCGTGTTGGCATTCAACTTTTTCGGCGATGGCCTCCGCGACTCAGCGGATCCATACAAACAGTAGGTGACCGCTATGTCAGCACCTGTACTTTCTATACGAAACCTGCATACAAACTTCTATTTAGACGAAGGTATCTTGAAGGCAGTCGATGGGATCGATCTAGACATAGAATCAGGACAAACGATGGGGATTATTGGCGAGAGCGGCTGTGGAAAGAGTGTGGCTGCCCGATCGATACTGCGCCTGGTGATTCCACCCGGAAGAATTGAACCCGAATCGCAAATCATCCTTACCCGCAAAGATGAGCCGCCGGTGGATATTATCAAACTCGATTATGACAGTGAAGCACTCCGCCAGGTCCGCGGACGCTCGATTGCGATGATTTTTCAAGAGCCGATGACCAGCCTCTCGCCGGTGCATAAAGTGGGTTTTCAAATTAGCGAAGGCGTACTATTGCATATCACTAAAGATAAAAAAGAAGCCCGAGAAATCACTTTGCAGGCTCTGGCGCGTGTCGGTATTCCGAACCCGGAACGAACGATTGATGCCTACCCTCATGAACTTTCGGGCGGGCTGCGCCAACGTGTGATGATCGCCATGGCGCTGGCTTGCCGCCCGGCTCTGCTGATCGCTGACGAGCCAACCACCGCGCTCGACGTGACGGTCCAGTGGCAGATCCTGCGGCTGATGACCGGGCTGCGTGATGAGTTCGGCATGACGAACCTTTACATCACGCATGATTTTGGCGTCATCGCTCAAATCGCTGATTGGATAGCCGTTATGTACCTGGGAAAAATTGTTGAAACAGGCGATGTTCGGACCATCTTTGAGCATCCACTGCATCCTTACACACAAAGCCTGTTGAAATCCATACCGCACCTGGGCACACGTTCGCGCGCCCGCCTGGATGCCATTGCTGGGAATGTACCTGTGCCGATCAACCTGCCGGTGCGCTGCCGTTTTGCAGATCGCTGCCCACTGGCCTTCGCTGGCTGCTCCGATGCCGAACCGGCCTTAATGATTGTGGAACCTGGCCATGCAGTCCGCTGTTTCTTGCATCATAAGGAGGTTGAACATGCCGGGTGAAGTCTTGCTGGACGTCCGTAACCTCAAGAAATATTTCCCTGTGAAGAAAGGCTTGCTACGCCGGACTGTGGCTTACTTGAAAGCCGTGGATGATGTCAGCCTGGTGATCCATAAAGGCGAAACGGTTGGATTGGTGGGAGAATCGGGCTGCGGAAAAACCACCCTGGGCCGGACAATACTGCGCACGCAGCCGCCCACTGCCGGGGAAATCTTTTTTACAACCCGAGATGGCAACGTGGCAAACCTTTCCGAACTGCAAGGGAATGATCTGCGCATGCTCCGGCCGCAGATGCAAATGATCTTCCAGGATCCATATGCTTCACTTAACCCGCGCATGACCGTGCTGGACATCGTCAGCGAGCCGTTGGCGGCGAACGGCCTGGCACACGGCGCCGCGATGGTTGACCAGGTGAAGTTCATCATGAACAAGGTTGGTTTGGAGATCAAACACCTGAACCGCTACCCACACGCTTTTTCCGGCGGTCAGCGGCAGCGCATCGGCATCGCCCGAGCGTTGATCTCCCGGCCCTCACTGGTTGTGGCTGATGAAGCCGTAAGCGCACTGGATGTGTCCATCCGCGCGCAGGTACTCAACCTGCTGCAAGATCTGCAGCAGGACCTGGGCCTGACTTACCTGTTCATCTCCCATGACCTGGGTGTGATTCAACACATCTCCGATCGGGTTGTGGTGATGTATGTGGGTCACGTGGTGGAGATCGCAGAAACAGATACTTTGTTTGCCCGCCCATTGCACCCTTACACCGAAGCGCTCTTGCTCTCGATCCCCAAGCCTGACCCGCGCCTGCGCACGGATGAGGTTTTCCTTTTAGGTGAAACGCCTTCGCCGGTCAATCCGCCCTCTGGCTGTTACTTTCACCCACGCTGCAAATACGCGGTAGATAAGTGCAAAATTGAAGCACCTCCGCTGCGTGAAGTTTTCCCCGGGCGCATGGTGGCCTGCCACTTTTCCGAGACCCTAATAATGAGAGGAGTGACGAAATTATGAATTCGCGAGAGCGGGTAAAGCGCTTCCTGGCTGGAGAACCGGTAGACCGCATACCGAATGGCTTAGGCGGTTCTCCAACCACTGGGATGCATGTACTGGCATATGACCGGTTCAAGCGCCTGCTGGGTGTTACCAGCCCGACCAACCGGATGAGCTCATTTATGTCGAATGCGCTGGTGGAACCCGAAGTTCTACTGGCGATGGGGGGAGATTTTATTCTCTCCGCTTCAGAGCTGTGCCCCTCACCTTTCTGGGGGCCGCCCGCGCGCGGCCGTTGGAAAAAAGAAACCTTGTGGGGCTTGCCGATGCAGGTATCCAATGCCTGGCAATTCCGGCACACCGCGGATGGCACCGTCTGGTGGGACGACATCCATTGGAAATGCCCACCTGGCGCATATTACTTCGATGAATATGCTGTCCCTGTGGATGAGAATCCGAACCCCAGCCCAGATGACTACCATCCAGCCTGTGACTATCCGGATGAGTACCTGCGTGAGTTGGAAGAATCGTCTCGGTGGCTGTATGAAAATACGCCGTTCGCGCTTTCTTGTGGAGAGATGACCACGGATCTACAGTTGACCCCCGGCGGAAAAGCGAACTGGTGGATGCGCCTGGTGACCGATCCAACCGCGGTTCATGAATTCCTGGGCAAAGCCACCGAGGCAGCCCTTAGCCAACTGCGCCTGCTTGAACAGGCGATTGGTTCGTACACCGAAATCATGCAGGTTGCCGATGACATCGGCGATTCGCGTGGAGTGACGATCGGCCCGGACCTGTGGCGAGAAATTTACAAACCGTACTATCAACGCTGGTTCTCCGGCTGGCACGAAATTACAAATATGAAGATCAACCTGCACTGCTGCGGGTCGGTGTCTGCGATCCTGGATGATCTTATAGAGTGCGGTGTGGATATTTATAACCCGGTGCAAATCTCTGGGCGCGGGATGGACCCGGCCTTATTAGAATCTCGCTTTGGCGACCGGCTGATCTTCTACGGTGGGGCATATGATGCCATTCAAACTCCACCCAACACGCCTGAGGCAGAGGTTTACCGCCAGGTCAAAGCCAACATTACTGCATTGAACCGGCGCGGGCGGTATATATTCACTGCTGTGCATAACATCCCTGGAAATACCCCCGAGGGGCATCTGCGTGCCATCCTCGCGGCATACCGAGACTGCTGCGGATGAAGATAAATCGACGTGCCTTTTTACGCTGGGCCGGTTTGACTGCGGCAGGAATTGCGCTGACTTCCTGCCGCCAGGTTCTGCCCAACCCACAACCCTCGATGATTACGGAGACACCTATGGTGGACGAATTCCTGTTTGAAAACAACGCCCTGCCTTTTTCTTTCTCAATACGTGCCGGCAAGGATGGTGAAGCACAGTTAGAGCTGCGCAGCCAGGACCAGGTGGTCTGGTCATGCGAAACCCCAATCGAGCTGGAGTATATTTACAGCGGAAAACGGAAAACGGTCAATACGGGGTATTCCGAGTTGGCAAAAGACGGTGATTCGGTGTTGGGCAAAGCCCAGGTAATGATTGGCGGAACGGATGTTGAGATCACCGATCTTTGGAGCCTATCTGGGGCTGTTCTCCAACTAAACCGCACATGCAAAGTGATTAATGAAGGCAAGGGCGGTTTTTCGACCCGCTTCCGACTGAACCTTACCCAGTCTGAAACAGACTTGTTGCGGGTCTTTGTCCCCGGCTTGATTTATGGCAGTCCAGACCACCTGACGCGTTCAGCAATAGGCGGAGCAGATACCTGGAGTCCAAAGCGGGATTACAGCGTGCTGATCCGTGAAGATCGCATGCCTGCTCCACTGGTCGCTTATTACGTGCCGGGTGGTCTGCACCTGACCAGCTTTGATGCAACCCCAACCGGAATTGCTCCAATGGCCGATACTCAAGATATTATCGGACAGGATATGATCGTTGAAGGGATGACGCTCAACTCGTTGGGCTTTGAGAAGCAAAAGAAGGCGTTCTCAATCCAGATTTGTTCCCCAGCAAATGAGGGACAGGTGACCTACCAGGGAACGACTTATCCGGGCGGGCAGCTCAAAACCTGGCGGCGGCGCTTCCAGTATTTGCATGCTGGCGCGGAGGTCCACTTCTCACTCGGACTACGTCTATCAAAGGAAGATAACTTTCCTGCCTTTGCAGCCAATGCCTTCCAGGCGGTATTTGATCACCTTTCACCCCAACCCCCTCACCATAACATCGAAGTAGTCACGGATTCGCTGGTAAAAACAATGGTCAGCCAGGTGGTTGATATCGCAGGAGGGGGGCGAGGGCTGCCAAACTTCCTGGATGCGCTCAGCAAAGCCGCGCCGCCACCGCAACATCATCAAGCGATCCTTGGATTTACTGGAAAAAATATTGAAGCGGCGAATTTTATGCTGCGTTGGTCAGATGATCACCAAGGCTACGATGGCGATCGGGCCCGCCGCGAAGGAGAGGCGATTATCGATAAGTTCATCCAGCTAAAAGTTGATCCGCCGGAAGCGGAAGGCTATAATATCGCGACAGGCAAGCCAGCCCTGGCAATTGAATCACAACAGCGCGTATACTTGCGTTCGTTTGGCGACGACATGAAGTCGCTGGCTCGGGCTTATCTGCGCGAGAAAACTGCTGGGCGACTGCATGAAGGTTGGCGAACCTGGATGGAAGCATTCGCGAACTGGCTCTTGGGCCAGCAGCGTGCCGATGGATCATTCCCGCGCGCCTGGAAGCCGATCACGGGGGAGGTTGTGGAAGACTCGTCCTGGACGACGTACAATCCGATCCCCTTCTTGACTCACCTATGCGAGATCACTGGTGACTCGCGCTACCTTGAAGCGGCCCTGCGAGCCGGCGAATTCTGCTGGGCCTCGGGACACAAAGATTTCGTTTTTATTGGTGGGACGATTGATAACCCGGATATTATCGACAAGGAAGCTGCTACGCTCTCATTGGAAGCCTACCTGTCCCTGCATCAGGCCTCGGGGGATCCGAAATGGATTGAGCGGGCAGAGATGGCGGCTCGCTTCGCCGAGACGTTTATTTATATTTGGGACATCCCCATGCCTGGCGAAGAAGAGGATGCCAACTTACAATGGAAAAAAGGCGTTCCCACGATGGGCCTTTCCATCATAGCCACCGGGCATTCGCTATGCGATGAATATATGGCGTTTGACGTGGATGAGTTTGCCGGACTGTATAAACTTACTGGCAACCGCCATTACCTGGATGTTGCGAGGCTCTTACTTCACGGCACCAAATCTATGATATCGCTGCCTGGGCGGCTGTATGACCTGGGCGAGCCGGGATGGCAGCAGGAACACTGGAGCCTGGCTCCACGACGGGGCTACGGGTTGCACCGCGGCTGGCTGCCCTGGGTCACTACCAGCCATCTGGCAGGTATTTATGGTCTGAAAGATTTGGATCGTGACTTGTTTGCGGAACTGACTGGCCAAATAGGAAGCTAAATTGACGAGGCATGATATGAGTGAACGATGGACAGAACAACGGGTGTGGGATTGGTACCTGCAGCAGCCATGGATGGTGGGATGTAATTTCATTCCGAGCACAGCTATCAACCAATTGGAAATGTGGCAGGTTGATACCTTTAATCAGCAGGTGATCGAGCGGGAACTGAGGCTGGCAGAGTCGATCGGCTTCAATACCGTGAGAGTTTACCTGCACGATCTTTTATGGTCCGAGGATGCGGCTGGATTCAAGAATCGCATCGATACTTTCCTGAAAATCGCCGCTGCCAGCCAGATCAAACCAGTCTTTGTTTTTTTTGACGATTGCTGGAGCCAGGATTTCGCCCTGGGTAAACAGCCAGAACCAAGGCCAGGTGTGCACAACTCGGGCTGGGTGCAGAGTCCTGGTACTCGCATCGTGCTGGATCCATCTTGTTGGGGGAACCTGAAACTTTACGTTCAGGATATCCTTTCAAGCTTTAGTAATGATGAGCGGATACGTTTTTGGGACCTGTATAACGAACCCGGCAATAACCTGCTGGGGGACAAATCGCTGGGTTTGTTGAGATCCGTATTTGAGTGGGCGCGAGAGGTCAACCTTTGTCAACCACTGAGTGTGGGTGTTTGGTTTGAGAATACCCCATTGAACCAGTTCCAACTCGCGAATTCCGACGTAATTACTTTCCATGACTATTGTCCCGCAGAGCATCTCAGCGCGCAGATCGCGACGCTCAGGGCTTATGGACGACCAATGATTTGTACAGAATATATGGCTCGTGGACGAAACAGCCGGTTTGAGACTCACCTCCCTATCTTTAAACAGGAGCGTGTAGGCTGTTTGAACTGGGGCCTGGTCAATGGAAAAACACAAACGAACTTCGCCTGGGCAGCGGAGAAACCTTCAGACACCTGGTTCCACGATATTTTCTATTCAGATGGACATCCATATCTGGATGTGGAAGTAGAATTCATCCGGTCAATTACCCGTGAAAATTGACCAACAAGTTGAACGATCCATTGGAACCCGTGGAGATGATTACTGGACCAATCCTTACTCCTACAATCCAGGCTGTCCAGCGGCGCCATCTTGAGCGATTGAACCACCTTTACCAGGGTATCCAGCCTGAAATGGTGATTGCCCTGGATGGAATTTCTTATGGGAGCTCGCATGGGCTTTCAGGTGTCAATCAGATTGATATGCTGGAAGATCCCCGCGCGTGGCTGGTGGATGTAATGCAGGACATGGCGGCAAAAGCGGATCATTTGGCTGATGAGGTCACTTTCCGCCCGCCCATCATTGAACTGGATCCATATGGGGTTCATATTATTGATGCGTTGTTTGGCGCACGTGTTCGCTTTCATGGTGGACAGGTCTGGTCTGAGGAATTGAAGATTGATCTGGAAGATCTCGAATACCCTGATCTTGGGAATTCTGCCCTCCTACAGAAGGTTGTCCGTCTCGCAGCACTGGCTGTGCAGGCCGCCAGGGAAGGTGCAGGTGAGGGGCAGATATTCGTGGCTACCCCGGTCTACGCCTGTGCGATCAATATTGCTATCAACCTGTTTGGTGAGAGATTGCTGGAAGCTTTACGCAAGCGACCTCAAACCGTTGAGCGCGTGCTGGCCATCATTAACCAGACGATAATTCAAACCGCACGGTTGGTCAATGCTGTGATCCCCGATGATATCCGCCGGAATTCGGTAGCTGAGAACAGGCTAGCGCCTGCTGGCGTGAGCCAATTTGACGGCTGCTCCACGCAGCTGGTTTCAAGGCGCGATTATGCTCATTTCTTTGCTCCGTTGGATGTCGAGTTGATGCAACTGACCCCGGGCGGGGCATTGATTCACCTCTGTGGGGCACATACCCATCACTTGCCTACATGGGCTGAATTGCCTGGACTACGTGCTGTGCAACTGAATGACCGCGCCATGGATGACCTGGAGGATTATTACAAACGGCTTCATCCAGAGACGATCTTCTACCTCTGCCCAAGCGCAAGGGTGGGTATTGATCGGATTATGGAAATAACCGGAGGAAAAAGAGTTGTGCTTCAGGCAACCCTCGATCGACCAATCCATGTTGATAGGGTACCCAGGTAAACGGATAGCAGACTATGTATAAAAGGCTGCTTTTTGTTATAGGTGTTCTGATGATCCTGGCTTGCGCATCGTGCAATAAGAAAAATTCCACGGGAATTTTAGAACTACCGGAGATTGAATGGGATCCAAGTAGTCTTCGGTTGCTATCAAGACAGGGTGATCCAGCATACAATGGATACCCACGAATGATCCAACTAGAAGATCATTCCCTTTTTGTTGTTTACTTTAACAGTGTAAAAGGGATCATAGCGAGAAGGAGTTTTGATTACGGGGATACCTGGGGAGATGCCTTTGTTGTCCTGGCTAATTCCTATACCCATGAAATGAATAATCCCGAAATACTTGAACTGCAGGATGGCTCTTTACTGGTCAGTACAAATCTTCGTCCAAAATCTTATACGAACAGTACGGATTCCTCTAAGAAATTTCAAATTGGGGTGATCAAGAGCACAGATGGAGGAGATCATTGGTCGGATTTGCAGATTATTTATACTGCTTCTTGGAAATTCTCTGATGGCTGCTGGGAGCCCAAAGCCATCCAACTGCCATCTGGGGAGATCCAGATATATTTCGCCAATGAAGCACCATACACGAACAGCGATGAACAGAATATTTCCATGTTGTCGTCTGTGGATGGGGGCTTGACGTGGACGACAGACCCTACCATCGTATCGTTCAGGAAAGACTTTAGAGACGGTATGCCTACACCCATTATCCTGAAAGATGCCACGGAACTAATCATGCCCATTGAAGATAATGGATATCAGGCCCCTTTTCCTTCACCCTTTAAAATTTCCATTATCCGGATTGCTGTTTCGGATGGTTGGAAAGAAACCATTGGTGGTGACAGCCCTCAAAGAGAATATGCACTCAGGGATATCCTCACGAAAGCTGATCCCTACGCAGGTGCTCCGTATATCACTCAGCTGCCAAGTGGAGAAACCATCTTATCCTACCAAAGCTCTTTTGGACGGAAAGCCATTGGGGATCGGGAACTTAGCTACACAATCCCGTATGTTGCGGTTGGCGATGCTCATGCCGGGAATTTTCAAAATGCCAGTAAACCCTTCGATATTCCAGAAGGAAAAGAAGGTTTATGGAATAGTGTTACCGGACTGGATAATGGAGAAGTTGTTGCACTGACCAGCACGAATGGTTTTTCAGAAAATGGCAAGTTTGAGGTATGGCTGATCAAGGGGATTTTACACTAAGCATGCTCAAATCCTGCCCTGTCCTGAACAGCTAGTTCATCCGACTAAGGTTTACCTAATACTCGAATTTCTCCCCTTACTGTGCGGATGTGCTGGTCCTAATTTGCTTGATATTTTCCCCAGGCTATGCCAGGTTGTTCAGCCTGGGCAAAAGCTATCAGAAAAAGCACCAGCGCATTAATTTATTGCTGATAGGACGTATTGCAACGTAGTTCAGCCTGGACGGCTGGCCAGTGTTTTTTCTTTGCTACGCTGCCAGCGCACTTGAATGCAAATCATGCTCTTAGTGCAGCGCCAGCGTTTATAGATAAGACCAATTAACGTACGGTACCCCCGTGGGGGCAACGAATAGGCACCGTAATGTACGGTGCTTTTTCTTTTTCCTGTTGA
>CAYLPS010000111.1:0-11389 GCA_964385625.1 uncultured Anaerolineaceae bacterium
GCTTTGGTCTTATCCCGGATGGTCACACATCGCGGGATATTTTATTTTTATTTTCATAATTCCAAAATGAAGCACCATGTTTTATGTTCATACCATGAGGATATTATGCCCGCCGGCGGCAGCCACTTCAAGGGCACGCTTGACATGCTCCTGGCCCTTGATCTCCTGGAAATCGGTCTGGGTGATGACGGGCAGATCTTCGGGCTTGATGGGCTGCTGAGGCGGGATGGGATGCCTGCCCGACAGGTGCCCGTACAGCTCCGACAGGCTGCCCACCGGGATCACTTCCAGGTTGGGGATCAGGGCGGCTTCGGCGGCATCACACTGGGGCACGAAAATTCGCTTGAAGCCCTGCTGCCGGGCTACCACGGTCATGGGCAGCACGCCGCGGGAGTGGCGCACGCTGCCATCCAGAGATAGCTCTCCCACCACCATGGCATCCTCGCAGGCGAATTGCGGCAGACGGCCCATCATCAACAGCACACCCAGGGCAATGGGCAGGTCGTAGGCCGGGCCTTCCTTGCGCACGGAGGCAGGGGCTAGATTGACGATGATGCGCTTGCGGGGGAACTCGATGCCGGCGTTCTTCACCGCGGCCTGCACGCGCTCACGGCTTTCCTGCACAGCTGCATCGGGCAGTCCCACGATGGTCATGCCTGGCAAGCCTAAGCCGGTGTCCACCTCCACTTCCACCACCACGCCATCCAAACCGATCACCGCACAGGAAAAGACACGCGCCAGCATGGGGTAAGTTTAGAACCGAACGAGAGAAAAGTCAACCTCCGATACAGGGATATGAATGATATCGATCAATTGGTGCGAAATCATCTATTCGCCGGCGAAGGATCACACTATAATCTTATCAATCCATTCAGGAGGGACGATATGAGGAAAAACCGCAAGTTCTTCAGGATGATTTTATGGTTAATCATGGTGATTTTTGCCTTCTCGACAAGTCGGTTTGGCACAATGAAAGCTGAGCAATCCGACCCCAATACCTATCTCCCTCTGGTTCAAAAAGCCAGAGTAATAGATTTTGATGAGCACAGCGCACCTTGTATTTTCGCGGATACGACCGCCCTTCGGGATGAATATATGTTCATGGGAGTGCGGTTTTCAGCGCCACAACCACTGGATGGAGGCGGAATCTTGAATCAATGCGGGTATTTTGAAGTATTTGGATATAGCCCACCTAATTTCTTGGCTTTTAACAGAACGGCTCAGTATTCCGATGGTGGAATTCCAACCCCTCCGCAAATCATAATGTTTATCAATCTGGCTTCTTCGATTCGTTTCGATGCAGGATCAAAATTCGTTGGCTCTTCGCTGACCCTGATTGCATACGATGCAGATGATCATAAGCTTGCCGAAAGCTCAATTTCACTCACCCCCACGTTACAGACAGTAGCCGTCAACGCTACAGGGATCCAATATGTGGTCATCGATTGTACAGCAGAAAATTTCGTGATCGATGATTTATCCTGGAGATAATGATCAAGACTGGTAATACCAGACTAGCCCGCAATGACGCGCCCGTATATGGATAAAAACGCCTTTTATCGGGTTGTTTGTAGATATGAGATCGCTTATACCTTTAGTGCTTCTATCGATTCAGCGGGACAGGAGGGGACGAAGGGCTATTTGCCATTGGATGCCATACCCAGGTGACTGGTCAGCTCTTTCTTTTTTTGATCCAGATCTTGCTCCAGGCGTTCTAATTTCAATGTTCCCTGCCTGGCTCTTTCGATATTGCTCAGCGAGATGAGCAAAGCCGCCGCCAACCCGATGGCGATTAACCACACCGCAGCATCCACGGAGCTGAAAGCTACCAGGACGAAAATGCCAATCATGATCAAGACAATCGGAACCAGCCACAGCAGGCTTCTCAGCGAGCGTTCTTTACGCACTTTAAGACTGCTGAGGTCTTTTTCGAGCAGGGCGATATCATCCTTTAAGTGCTGGATAGCGGTTTCCGACGGTAGCCTTTCAGTGCCTGCATCAACCGTTCCGGCGTTTATTTTCACCGGATGGATGGCTATTGAGCCTCCAGAATGGTTGATGGTGAACTCGCTTTTACACGCCTGGCAAACGATGCTTTCGAGATTGGCGGTTACGCGCAAAGCCGAACCACAAGTTGGACATTCTAAATTTGAATAGTCTGTCATCGCATGTCTCCAAATAACAATAAATATGATTAAAGATTTATACGCCGTTAATACGGCTGCCAGGTTCTCCTCAATTGTTATATTTCACGTGGCTATACAATGATTATATGCTAATTTTTAACATTTAAACATTAACGACTAAGAAGAACACTTTAATTTCCTGAGTTTACGCCTGCCCATACTAATTTTAACTGGTCGATTTATTAGTTTCTGCCTATCTTAGTCAGCCGTTGAGTGGTTTGCTGGTTGGCTAATTGATCTGCAATTTATCAAGCAGCAATCCACCGCGTGCTCACAGGTGATCAGTACAGCACCTCGTCGTGGTGGGCCACTTGCACATCGTTGAGCGTGTCGTAAAAGCTTTCACCACCGACCAGCTCAGTGATCCCTGAGCGTATTCACTCGGCGAAACTATGTGTACGCATCTCGTTTTCAACAGCGAATATGCTTCCCGTAGTCTGGAGGCTGCCGAGAATTCAATATCATCGATGGTGGTAATCCTGGTGTTGTCTATCACTTCTGGGAAGGCCGGGATAGACAGGGTGAGGCTGGCATTACCATTTAGAGTAGTTTTATGGCTGCCCATATTAAAATAATGGGTATACAATTATAAAAGCTCCTCATCTTGAACATTCATTACTTTCAGAGAGCAAAACTATGCATAAAACCAAAATTCTGGTCATCGCTATGGTGCTGATATTTTATTTAGCTGGTTGCGCCCCCACGAAATCACCATCCGCGACGGTAACGGGAGAAAAAATGGTCATAGGGTATTATCCTTCCTGGGCGGCGGGGCGCGGGGTCTTATTAAAAGATACCCCTTATGCTAAACTGACCCATATCAACTATGCTTTTTCAAATGTGTCAGAGGCCGGGGAGTGCACCCTTGGGGATGCTGCCGCCGATGTGGGCAGGGTCTATACGGCTGAAGAAAGCATTACCGGGAAGGATGACGAGAGCAATGCCGCATTCCACGGTAACTTTAACCAATTGTTGGAGCTGAAAAAACAATATGCGGACCTGAAAGTACTGATCTCCATCGGAGGTTGGACCTGGTCGGGCAATTTTTCGAACGCCGCCAAGGATGACACCTTGAGAAAGCGCTTTGCCAGCTCGTGCGTGGGTTTATACCTGAAACAATACCCGGAAGTCTTTGATGGATTGGATATCGATTGGGAATTTCCGGTGAGCGGTGGATTGACGATGGGAAAGGCAGCAGACAAGGCTAATTACACCTTGCTGCTGAAAGAAATCCGCCGGCAGCTGGATGAGCTTGGACAAAAAGATAACCGGCATTACCTGCTGACCATAGCTGCTCCACCCAGCGCAGGAATCATCCACAACTTCGAGCTGCAGGGGATCATCGCCAGCGTGGATTGGATCAACCTGATGACTTATGACTTCCACGGCACCTGGGAAACTGCAACGAACTTCAATGCGCCCCTATTCGCACCCACCAAGGATCCAGCGGGTGCTTCCTTGAACGTGGATGGTGCGGTGCAAACCTACCTATCGTCAGGTGTGCCGTCTGAAAAACTGGTGTTGGGGGTGCCTTTTTATGGCAGAGGGTGGGCAGGCGTTGCTGATATCGAGCATGGGCTTTACCAATCAGCACAAGGTGCAGCCCCGGGCACCTACGAAGCGGGCGCTTATGAATTCAAGGATCTTCAAAAAAATTATTTGCCCACCTGGCAAGCATATTGGAGCGAAGGTGCCCAGGTACCCTGGCTCTACAACCCGGCCAGCCAGGTTTTCATCAGTTATGATGATGCGCGTTCGCTGGAGGCCAAGGCCGGATATGCGCGTGACCAGGGTCTGGCCGGTGTGATGATCTGGGAGATCAGCCAGGGAGATGCGACATTGATTGACGGGATCTATCAGGGCTTCGAAGAAAGCGGGCCGCAGAAACCCACCCCCATGCCAACGGAGTTTACACCCAGGCCGTTTGAGGCATCGATTCACCATGTCGGCGAGGTTGCCATCGATGGTAATCTTCAGGATTGGCCAGCTCCACCTGATTTTGTGCTGGATAAGCAGGAGCAGGTCGTTTACTCGGCAACGCCAAAAAGTTGGGGTGGTCCGCAGGATTTATCAGCTAAAGCTTGGGTGGGATGGACTGAGGAGGGTTTGTTTTTCGCTTTTGAGATCATAGATGACATTCACCTGCAGAAATCTGTGGACGAAACGCTTTGGCACGGAGATCACATGGAAATCCAGCTGGATACTGAATTGGAGAAAGATTACGACAATCCAGGCATGAATTACGATGATTTTCAAATTGGGCTATCTCTGGGCGATTTCAAGGAGGTGCCCATGACTTCATACGCCTGGTTCAATGGTACCAATAGCCCTGGACCCGTGGAGGGAATTCAGATGGCTTACAGCCTATTCGATGGTGGAACTATCCTCGAAGCTTTCATTCCGGCAGCAGCGCTGCCCGGGATCGTGCTTAGCGAGGGCTCTGTAATGGGGATGAATATCAGCCCGAGCGATGCGGATGACACCGGACAGGGGCAAAAGGTGATGCTTTCCACCTCCAAAATCCGCACCTATGCCGATCCTCGTACCTTCGGGAAGATCAGCCTAGTGAAGTGATTACAGCTGAAGATTCTGCCTGCAAGGGAATTACTCATTACCATACAACCGGCAGCACCATTTTATCCCCGAGCCAATCGCATGAGGCACAATATACTTAAGGTTACCCTTTTATATAAGTCAATTGTTCGCTGATCAACCCATCCTGAACGCGGAAAAGGTCCGTGCCGCGCAGGTGCTGCCTATCGCCGGCATCGTCCAACCACTCACGCCGCCAGCGCACGATGCAGCGCATGCCATAACCGATCGATTCATCCACTTTCAGATGTGCCTGGGGGTATTGCCTGAAAAATTCGCTCCAATAGTGGGTTAGAGAGGCTTTCCCGCTCACCAATGTGCCGTCGGGAGGCGGGGAAGGGGATTCGAGGGCGCTGTCCTCACTCACCAGGCGCATCATGCCGGTAACATCTTGACGATTATATGCTTCGATGAAGGCTAATACCACCCGGGTGGCTGATTCGAGGCGTTCCATGCGAAATGGGCTCATGGTTATTTCAGGCAGGATGAGATGAATTCTGCGATCTGGAGAACCGCCCGGCGCGCCTCCGGGAGGATGGGGGCATAAACCTGGAATACGTGAAACATCCCAGGCCAGATGACAACCTGCGCTTGTACCCCGGCAGCCCGCGCCTTCTGACCAAAACGCACAGCGTCATCCAGCAGGATTTCATTCTCGCCAACGTGGATCAAGATGGGCGGAAGGTCGTGCAGGTCGGCGTATAAAGGCGAGATCAAGGGCTCGTGCGGGTCATGATTGGTGATGTAATCTTGGATGGTGGTATTGGGTTTCATATTGGCGAAAATCGGATCGATCTTGATCCGAGAGGCGACAGAATCAGCGCTGAAAGTCAGGTCGGTGGCGGGTGATAGGGCTACGGCACCTGCCGGCAGGGGTTTACCGGCAATGCTAAGCTTCACAAGGAGCGCCAGGATCAGGTTACCCCCCGCCGAATCACCGGCGAGAATTATTTTACCAGCGGGGATGCCGATTTGCTGTAGCCAATCGTAGGCAGTCTCACAATCTTCCAGCCCTGCAGGAAAGGGATGCTCGGGCGCCAGGCGGTAGTTAACCGACAACACCCGGACTTTGCTCTGGTAGGCGATGCGCGACACCAAGCCACGGTGGGTGGCAGTGGAGCCCATGAACCATGCACCCCCATGGACGTACAATAGAGCCCGGCCGGGAGGCGCACCCGGGGGAACCAGCCACTCAGAAGATACTGAAGCGGCATTGACCGGGATGATTTTTACATTAGGGTGGGGGATTCCAATTTTACTAGCTCGCTCGATGCGCTCACGCAGCTCAAGGGGGCCGGCTTCTCCAAGCTGGAACATTTTTTGCCGCCGCAGCCAGTATGCCAGGATGTGACTCTGAACACTTGCCATGGACATCCTTTCCTTCCATGATCAGATCATGATGGTATAGATTCTATCCCCTTTTAATCAATAAAAATTAATAAAAAGAGCTACCCCGCATGGATGTCTGGGCAGATTTGGACACGCGGAATTCGATATAATCGCTCTCCACGCCATCCGCTTGCTCACCTGCCTGTGACACCAGGCTGTCGAAAATCCAGCTCGAGCCATTCCAGTGGTACATCTGGACATACCCTTTATTATCGTCATCATTGTGCCAGATATGCAGTATGTGCTCAGGCAGGTGGTTGGGCCACAGCACATTCCACCCGCCCCCATAGTTCACCGGTTGCACCTGGAGCATTGATTATGTCTATGTCAATGATTAGGGGAAAAAGCAATTCAGGTATTACTTATTCTGGTATAAGATTATGGAACCAGAAAGCAGCTATAATTTGCCTGTGTAGTCAGGGAATTTCGTTCACGCACGCAGACAATGAAAGGGCTGGTCGTCGTGCCGGGATGTGGTTCACCGGTTACATGATAAAACTGGAAAATTAATTTAGGAGAAAAGAAATGACGAACCAAATCCTTGCAGCGAACAACCAGCTTGAGGGAAAGTCCGATACGTATCACAACCAGGATTCCATGATGCGAATCGCAGTGTATGCCGAGCGCATCTCGTGGCTGTTTCTCGTATTAACCCTGATTGTGGCAGGCGTGATCTTTTATCTAATCTACCTGACAGCCACAGGCCAGATTGGAACCGAGCAATTGATGCTGAACATTCCCAGCTACCTGGTGCCATTATTCCTGGGCGGTTTTTTCTGGATTCTGCTGCGCCTGATCTCTGAAGGTGTGTACATCCTCATGGATATCGAGGATAATACACGGCAGAAAGATGCTACTGAGGGATCGTGAAGTAAAATTTCACTTAAATTATATTAAGTAGATGGTTCCATGACACCTGGGGACCTTTATATCCAGATGTGAATTTCACATTGATACCGACCACGCAATTGCCTGACACTACTCCAGGGTTGCATTCGTTGGTCTGCTTGCCATCCAGCAGAGGGAGGAGAAACCCTCCCGTTGTAGCTTGGCGTAATCATATTAAGGATTATCCTTTACGCTGGAAATGAAGACCAATACCCTATTTACAGCGAACTATGCGATAATAAGGCATCAGAACGAGTGAAGCGGCTGGCTGTATATAGGCAATGAATTAAGCAGCAATTTAAGATCATACAAGCATTCTGAACCACAAGCAGTTTCTGCTGCCAGATACCTGGTGGATAAGAGGAATTATGGAGATGACTGACGAGGCTGAATGGTCCAGACAAACCAACCTGATCGACCAGGAACTGGAAGAGCGCGAGGTAGAGCTGGCCATAATCAACAGCGTTCAGCAAGCCCTGGCATCACGGTTGGATGTGCAGGCAATCTATACCCTGGTAGGAGATAAAATCCGCGATATCTTCGATTCTCAAGTGGTGATGATCTCCACTTACGACCCGGAGACACAAACGATCGAGCATGTTTACGCCATAGAGCGCGGTGAGCACATCTATGCCCCTGGCCGCTATCCAATACGCGGCTTTCGCACCCAGATTGTTGAAACACGCCAACCTGTTTTAGTGAACACCAATGTAGCTGAACTGGCAGCCAGCCTGGGGCAGCACACCATTCCCGGCACTATCACGCCCAAATCGTGGCTTGGTGTGCCCATGATGGTGGGAGACCAGGTGACAGGCATCCTCAGCTTGCAAGACGTGGACCGTGAGAATGCTTTCGATGAAACGGACGTACGCTTGCTGCAAACGCTGGCAGCCTCGATGAGCGTGGCCTTAGAAAACGCCCGGCTGTTTGGCGAGACTCAGCGCCTTTTGGATGAAACCAAGCACAGGGCAAACCATCTGCATATCCTCAATCAAGTCCAGGAAGGCCTGGCTCGTAAACAGGACCAGGCAGCCATATACAAGCTGGTGGGAGAGAAGCTTGCCACCTTCTTCAAGCATGCTGACCTTTCTGTAGTGATCTATGACCCCGAAACTGACCTACTATCCACCCTTTTCCAGGTGGAAAATGGCAAGCACAATGCAGCGCCGCCCTACGCTGTGAGCGGAAAGGGCTTTTTTGCCGCCTTGTTAAAAGACCCCTATGAATTGCTGATCAATGAACACATGGAAGATGCAGTGGTTAAATATCAGCATGTTTATTCCTCGGGCAAAGGATTGCCTAAATCGGCGCTGTATATACCGATTATGGTGGGGGACCAACTTCAAGGGGCAATCGTTTTGAAAGACGCAGAGCACGAGAGAGCTTTCGGTGAATCGGACATCCGCTTGGTGAAAACAGTCTCGAACGCCATGAGTATTGCGCTCGAGAACGCATACCTGTGGGAGCAGGAGCATCTATACCGCAAGGCATTGGAACGCGAGTTTGAGATTGGCAGAGAAATCCAATCCAGCTTCCTGCCGCAGACACTACCTCAGCCGCAGGGCTGGGAGATAGCCGCCGCGCTCAAGTCGGCCCGGGAAGTTAGTGGCGATTTTTACGATGCCTTCGAGCTGGCTGAGGGGAAAATTGGGATCGTGATTGCCGATGTATGCGATAAGGGCCTGGGTGCAGCCTTGTTCATGACCCTGTTCCGCAGCCTGATCCGAGCAGTGTCGAATATCGATTTCTTCACCAATACTGAGTATTTCGGTACGATCACTCCCGGCAGGCGTATAAAAAACGCCATTTCACTTACCAACAAATACATTGCCGAGACCCACAGCCACACGAGCACGTTCTGCACCATTTTCTTCGGAATTTTGGATACACACTCAGGGATTTTGACATACGTGAACGGCGGTCACCTGCCACCTGTGGTTATCGACCACACTGGGATCAAGGAAACATTGCGGGTCACCGGGCCGGCGATTGGGCTCGACCTGGAGGCAAATTACACCATCAGTGAGACCGCTTTGGATCCAGGTGACAGCCTTTTCGCCTATACCGACGGAGTGACGGATACTGTGAATACGAAGGATGAATATTTTAATAGCGCGATGATCGTTCCCTTATTCGCCGATCACCAACCCCTGGCTATCCTGCTTGACCAGATCAAGGCGCAGATTGAAGAGTTTTCGATGGGCACCACCCAGGTGGATGATATCACCCTGCTGGTGGTGAGGCGGAGTGCCAATCAGTTCACCGGGCCTCTCGGCTGATTAGCCGAAGTGGGCTGCAGTCGCCCCTAAAAAATAAACAGCCCCAGGTTAGGGCTGTTTTGGTCTCACCACGGATTCTTTTTTATGGGATTAATGAGATACTGGGCTGCATGCCCTTTGCCTTCACAGAGCTTTCTCCAGTGAGCAGGTTGACTTCGGTGATCGATTGCTCGGGATATGGGCCGGAGCTCAAGATCAGCCGGGTTCCATCGGGAGACCAATTGAGCAGGTATACATTATCGAACTCTCCCAGGGCAACAGCCTCACCTTGCGGATAAGGTTGAGTATAGAGGCTGAATTGCTGTGCATCCGGATCATTAAAGCTCACCAGATAGGCAATCCGATCTCCTTGGGGTGAGAATACGGGCATCATTGCATATCCGGGATTGTAATTCATCGAAAACTCACTGATCTCACCGGTTTGGCGTGAACGAATAAAAATGGACTCGTCCCCCGTAGCTGTATAGGTCATATTATCGTAAGCCAGTGATTCGCCATCCAATGACCAGGAGTAGATACCAAGCGCCTCATTCCAGTGGATATAGTTATTCGTGTTGAAGTCGTAGTAAGCGAAGGGGCCACGTCCCTCATAATAGACTACTTCATCAAAGCTAATGAAACGACCATCCGGAGACCAGGCTGGGCGAACAATGGCAAACCCTCGCTCAGGCTTCACAAGCTCGGTGGTTATGCCCGTATCTGCGTCATAACCCATGATGCTGGTGGCATAAGCTGCATCAGGCTGGGTGCCACGCATGGGGAAATATGCTTCATCCAACTCGGAGGCATATGCCAGCAGGTGGCTGTTGGGTTTCCAGCTGTAACCAACGGGGCTCTGGTCGTAGACTTCTATGTTTTCTCCAGTGGCGAGGTTGGTGACCCACAAGCCATAGTCTGTTATGATGCCGCTGCCATATAGCTCGCTGGCGCCGCGCCGGTAAGCAAGCAAAGTGCCATCAGATGATATAAGCGGCTGGTCGTATGAAACATTCGGCAGGTCGAATGTCCTTGGGTCACTGCCATCATTAGTGACCTGGCGTGGCTGCCCATCAGGTAGGTCCTGCATCCAAACATTGCCATCCGAGCTTAAATAAGCCATGCGATATGGTGCGAGAATGCTCTCAGGTTGACCGGCAGGGGCAGGCCAGGTGAAGCTGGTTTGTAATCCGTTGACCATCAGATTGTAATTGCCCGGCTGCAGGCCGGAGGTATTCAGGGGGATGCGCAAACCAAAGGTCAGGCCAACATAGTCGGGTGGGCAAGAGCTGTTGGAGGGGGTAGCCAGGATTTCAATACCAATTTGCTGACCTTCCACACTGGTTCTCACCTCAGCAAGCTGGGAGCACAAGGTAGGCCACTCACCCGCCACCATCACATCAAGCGGGGTGGGTGAGCCAACGCCCACTTCCACGTGGGCATCCAACAGTGAGGTGGGCAGCATTCCGCTATCCACATCATGGATGAATTCAGGAAAGTAACCATCAGGGTTGGAAGGAGCTCCCTTCCAGTCGAATTGGGCTTGGGTGCCATTGACGCTAACAGTGTAATTCCCCGAGGGCATCTCCACCATATTCAAGGGGAGGCGAAAACTGAAGGGCAAACCTTCAGCACCAGCTGTGCAGCTGGTGGCTTCGGGAGCACTGAACAGCTGGATATCGATCTGGCGGGTATTCAGGTAGCTTATACTGGTCTGCACCAGCTGGTCACATGTGGATGACCATTCACCGCTGGCGACCACTTCCACGGGGATGGGGGATCCCACACCTATCTCAACCTGAACGCTTTTAACCGGAATTTTTGGAGGATCAGGTACTGGGATGGTAGACACTATCACCGGTCCTGGTACTTCAACAGTGCTAATGGGAGAAGAGACAGCTTGAGCTGGAACCAGGAAGGCGATCAAGCCTGCGCCGAACATGATTGCGCTGCCGATGGCAATCACGATGACTACACCCAGAGCAATCAGGATCAATGGTAGGTAATTTTTACGGGGTTGCATTCAATACTCCTTGTTATGGATATATATTTCTTTTATAAATCAAATAGATGGCATAG
>CAYLPS010000112.1:0-11325 GCA_964385625.1 uncultured Anaerolineaceae bacterium
AATCACACCTATTTTAAAGTGACAAGAGGCCAACCTTTTGGGTCGGCCTCTTTTTTATTGTCGCCATTACTTCAAACCTGCGCATCCCTTAGAATATTACCACCCACGATAATTCCTCGTCTAAATCCCATAAAATTAGATATTATCACAGATCACCAGAGATGCTTGATCACTGGTAGCATACCGGTAATTATTATGAAAATGTTGAATTGTTTCGATTTTTATTACGCGGAACAATTAATAAAAGGGATTGTCCATTCTATAAGGGCAATCCCTTTTATTATAAAGCAAATGTTATTTTGCATGCGCCTGTAGATAATCAACCGCCTGGCCGACGGTCTTGATTTCCTTTGCCTCTTTATCGGAGATTTCACCGCCGAATTCATCCTCAAATTTCATGATCAATTCCACCAGGTCCAGAGAATCAGCTTCCAGGTCTTCGCGAAAACGCGCTTCCATGGTAACCTTGGATTCATCAACACCTAGTAAGTCTACAATGATGCCTTTTACCTTATTGTAAACTTCATCTCTATCCGTCATGCTTGCTCCTCCTATTGGAATGTTCACCTGATATCGCGCAATTGTATCCTTTGGTGTCTATATGTCAAGCCTATACACACCCGTTGACACCTATAGTTCAGGCTGGTAAGATTATTCACATATCTGGAACACTCTGACATGGAAGAAGTTACGCCCATCGGTTCACGGAAATCCGACCACATCCGCATTAATCTCGAGCAGGATGTACATTCACGCCTGACGACCGGCTTGGAGCATTACCGTTTCATCCATCACGCCCTCCCGGAAATTAACCTCCAGGATGTAGACCCGCACGCATCGCTATTTGGAAAAGAAGTAAGCTTTCCTTTGTTCATTTCCTCAATGACTGGTGGTACCAGCCAGGCAGCAAAAATCAACCAGGTGCTTGCTGAAGCTGCACAGGCGACCAAAATTGCCATGGGTGTTGGCTCACAGCGGATTGCCCTTGAAAATCCAGAATTAGCTAGCACTTTCCAGGTCCGGCGTTTTGCCCCCGATATCCTGCTGTTTGCCAATCTCGGTGCAATTCAGCTAAATTATGGCTATGGTATCGATGAATGCCAGCGCGCTGTCGACATGCTCGGTGCTGACGCCCTGATCCTTCATTTCAACGCCCTGCAAGAAGCCCTGCAAAAAGAAGGTCAAACACGGTTCGAGGGTTTAATCAATAAGCTAGAAAACCTCTGCAACGTATTACCTATCCCTGTAATTGCCAAGGAGATCGGTTGGGGGTTTTGCAAGACTGATGTTTCACTGCTGGTTAACGCCGGCATTTCAGCTATTGATGTTGCCGGGGCGGGTGGCACGTCCTGGTCTCAGGTGGAAATGTACCGTGCAAAGGATGATACTCTTCGCGACCTTGCGGCATCATTTTCAGATTGGGGCATACCCACCGCCGAAGCCATCCTGAACGCTATCGAAATTGCGCCTGGCTTTCCGCTGCTGGCCTCGGGCGGTTTGCGTAATGGAGTGGACATTGCCAAATGTATCGCCCTGGGTGCCCATTTGGCGGGGATGGCTGGCCCATTCTTGAAAACCGCTGCTCTATCCCTGGAAGCAACAGTCAGGCTAATTAACCTGGTTAAGGATGAGTTCGTTATCTGCATGTTTTCCACCGCCTCCAAGGCGCTCGACCAGCTTCGCGAGGATAAATTGCTAAAAGTATAAGCCCATGATCCCAAGTCGCTTTAATGGTCTCTACCAAACTTATCTTGATGCAATCGAAGTCGGCTTAAAACAGGTGGTTAATCGGGCGAATGCCTTTGGTAGTACCAGGTTATACGACATACTCGCCTACCACATGGGATGGAAAGTCCGTGGGAAAGGTTCGGAGAGCCGCGGAAAACGTATTCGCCCATTGCTACTTCTTCTATCTTGCTCCGCTGCCGGTGGAGAGTGGTCGCGTGCCCTGCCCGGTGCCACCGCCGTCGAGTTGGTGCATAATTTCTCATTGATCCATGATGACATTGAAGATCACAGCCCGCTTCGGCACGGTCGCAAGACGGTTTGGAAAAAATGGGGCATCCCTCAGGCAATCAATGCCGGTGATGCAATGTTTTCCCTGGCCCATCTTGAAGCGATTCGTTTGGCGCAAACCGTGGAGGTAACGATTGGACTAAAAGCTGTTGAGATCATGCAAAACACATGCTTCCATCTCACCCAGGGCCAATATCTCGATCTTTCTTATGAATCCCGCCATGACGTCACCGTAGATGATTATTGGCCCATGGTTGAAGGGAAAACTGCTGCCCTCATTTCTGCAAGCACCCAGCTGGGTGCCCTGGCGGCATTCTGCGATGACCAGCTGAGTGAGATCTACCGCCAGTTTGGCCGTCTGATCGGTTTGGCTTTCCAGATTCAGGATGATTTGCTGGGTATATGGGGAAACATTGCTCTCACCGGAAAATCCATCCACAGTGATCTTGTCACCGGTAAAATTACCTTGCCCGTGTTGTACGGGCTTTCACGGTCAGACGAATTTGCTGACCGCTGGAAACGAAATCAAATTCATTTAGACGATGTTCCCGAGTTGACACGGTTATTAGAGCTCTCAGGAGCCAGGGAGTTTGCCGCTATGCAGGTGACTCGCCTGTTGGACGAGGCCCTCGCTACCCTTAACCAGGCCAAGCCTGTGGGAAACGCCGCTGATGCCCTGGTCAACTTGGCTTCTAGCCTTGTGAACCGACAATATTGATCCGCTTTTTATATAAATTCTTGGAATACTTGGTTGCCCAGTAGTTGTCCCCTTTGAGTCAGCCGTAACTTTTGCTCTTCACCGCCCGCCCACTCCAGCAAACCATAAGAAATGAGCCGCTCGATTTGTACCCCGAACTTTTCTTGTAAGCTGATATCAAAGCGTCGCTGAAATTCGATGCTTGCTACCCCTTCTTCCACCAGCCGTAAGCCCATCATCATTGTTTCACCGATTTCAGTCTCCGTGCTGAGCGAATTGAGCTCTATTGTGGCAGGTGTGCGGGGAAATAAAGATGTGGATACGGCAAGGCGATTCTTATCCATCATCCTTTGGATATAACCATTCGGCGTTAATATATTTACTGTCCTTTGATGATTGACAAATCCGTGGGCGCCGGCTCCCACACCCAGGTAAGGCCGGTTTCGCCAGTATTGTAAATTATGCTCACAGGCATGAACAGTTCCAGTCACATCCTTTTCTGCCCAGTTCGATATTTCATAATGAGCATATCCAACCTCGGCTAGCCTGCTCCGGGCTGCTTCATACATATCTGCTGCTACATCCGGGTCGGGTTCAGGGTACAGGTCCATTTTCACCTTGTTGTATAAAGGAGTGCCATGCTCAATGGTTAGCGCGTACAGTGATAGATGCCTGGGTTTTATCGCAATCGCCGCTTCCAATGATTTCAACCAGGATGGCATAATCTGTCGGGGCAAGCCAAAGATTAAATCCAGGTTCAGGTTATCAAATCCAACCCTTCGACACCATTCTACAGCCTGGGTTACATCCTCGAACGAATGCTGTCTTTCCAATAAGCTTAGCTCGTCTTTGTTAGCCGATTGCATACCAAGGCTGATCCGATTTGCGCCCCACCGGCGAACTTCCTGCAAAAATCTCTCTGAAAGCGTACCCGGGTTGGCCTCGATGCTAATCTCTGTCAGGTGATTAATATCAAAGTTTTCCCTTATCAAAGTGATGATTCTACCGAAATCTTCTGCGGGCATCAGCGAGGGTGTCCCTCCGCCGAAATATACCGTGTGGATGCTAATTTTCTCTCCGGCTTTGCGTGATAAAACGTGCAATTCCTTGCATACAGCCTGTGTGTAAGCCGGGATTAATGGTTCGAGCCCGGCATAACTGTTAAAATCGCAATATCCGCAGCGATGCGTGCAGAACGGAATGTGAATATAGAGACTGGTGAGAACCATTGGCTGAGTATATCACTACTGCCCGGTGCTTTAATCCGGGGCTGTTATAATTGCACAGTTCACTCTTAGAGGATAAAAACTGGTATAATCCGCCAAGCCCATCCAGAAACCTGGATATATAAAAATTATGACTCCTGAAATAAATACAACTCCCATGAAAGTATGTCCTACGTGTGGTACGCGGGTAAAAGAAGATGCCACCCGTTGTCTGGTCTGCGGGGCAGATTTAACAGTTACCGATCAGGCGGCACAATCCTCCAAGGTACTTCAAGGCAGCAAGATGCCTGTCATCGCCTTAAGTCTCCCGGCAGCCATTGGCCTGTTAGCCTTATTCCTGGTGATAGGTGCTGTGATCGTCTTTTTTGCTCTTAGGCAGAAACCCGATGCCATTGTCCCTCCCACCGCTACTGCCACTGCAACCGTAACTGTCACAGCCTCGCCGACCGCCACCATCACACCTCTTCCCACCTCCACTGGTACACCCGAGCCTAGCCCGACCCCGATCACATATATAGTTAAAGAAAATGATAACTGCTTGGACCTGGCCGCTTTCTTCCAGGTTTCTGTGCAGAGTATTGTCACGCTCAATAATCTTAATTCTTCGTGTCTCCTGTCCATCGGTCAGACCCTGGTCATCCCTCAACCCACACCAACAGCCACTGCTTTACCTTCAGCTACCTATAGTGCGGCCGAACAAACGGAAGCCGCCTGCGAAAAGGTCGAGATCATTGTCCAGACCGATGATACTCTGATGAGTATCGCAGCAAATTATGGGGTACCGATGGATGCCATCAAAGAAGAAAATGGCCTCCCCAGTGACGTCGTTTATTTGGGTCAACCACTGGTCATCCCCCTATGCCGAAAATATGCCACACCTGGCCCGACACCCACCGCCACACTACCGCCTCCCTACGCCGCTCCCAATCTACTCCTCCCAGCGAACGGCGCGCCATTCACCATCGCCGAAGATTCAATTACCCTTCAATGGGCATCGGTTGGATCATTACAAGATAATGAAGCATATCAGGTCACGATCGAAGATATTACTGCGGCTGCAGGGCCATCTCTCATCGATCAAGTCACCGATACAAAGTACATCATTCCATCTGCTCTTCGCCCGACAGATGGCATAGCACATATATTCAGCTGGATCGTGGAACCGGTGAGGATAAGTGGCTCCGATGAAAATGGCAATCCCATCTGGACTTCTGCTGGAACTGCCAGCTCACCTCGTTATTTTAGCTGGATAGGTGCCCCGATCATAACGACGCCTTCACCATAAAGACGCAAGCAACAGCAGTAGAAAATTCACTGCTGTTGCTTTTCATAGTACCTAAACTTGTTAATGAAAGCTATCTGGCTTTATTGGCAATTTCTTCCAGCATTGCTGTGGTTAATGATTTCGGCCGTTCAATTGGCTGGCCCAGGGCCCTTGCCCACACTGCATTCGCTGAAATTCCTAAAAGCCGGCCAACCCCGAAAATTACGGTGTAAAAATCGAATTCCCTTACCCCGAAGTGGTATTGCAATGAGCCGCTGATGGCGTCCACGTTTGGCCATGGATCCTTGGCCTTGCCCTGCTCTCTTAAAACATCTGGCACCACGTCATACACCAGGGAAGCCAATCTGAATACCTCATCATCCGGAAAATACTTCTTTCCGAATTCCAATTGTGCGGTATATCGCGGATCTGTCTTCCGTAAAACCGCGTGCCCGTATCCAGGGATAACCTGACCGTTATTCAAGGTATCCCAGGCGAACTGCCGTAAAGATTCTTTATCATAAGAGCATTCCCCGCATTTTTCTTTTACGTCCAGCAACCATCGCAGGCATTCCTGGTTTGCCAGACCATGCAGCGGTCCAGCCAATCCGCTTAGCCCCGCAGATGCTGCGTAATAAATATCAGAAAGCGATGAGGCCACCAGGTGAGCTGTATGTGCACTCACATTGCCACTTTCGTGATCCGAATGTAACAGAAAATAAAGCCGCGATAAATCCTTGTAAAGCGGATCAGTAATCCCCATCATGTGCGCAAAATTAGCAGCCCAATCCAAATCAGGATCAGGTGAAATGATTTCACCATTCTTATATTTCGTTCGATAAATAAATGCCGCGATCTCAGGAAGTTTCGCAATCAGGTTCATGCTATCTTCAAGCATTGGCTCCCAATACGCATCCCTCTTTATCCCTTGGTGATATTCTTTCGCAAATAACGACTCGCGTTGTAAGGTTAGCACTGCCAGGGTGAATAAAGTCATCGGATGCGCATCTACGTGTAACGCTCTAATCATATCGAATACATAATGAGGCACGTTACTACGTTTCTTAAACTCCGCCTCCACCTCCTTTGCCTGTTCGATTGTTGGTACCTCACCGACAAGGAACAGGTAATACAGCCCACCGATGTAGGGCATATCCGCCCCTTGTGGTTTGGGGAGTTTACTCAATACTTCTGCGATCGTGTAACCCCTGAACCGGATCCCTTCAGCAGGATCAACATAAGAGATATCAGTAACCAGTGATTTCACATCACGCATTCCCCCATACACCTGAGAGATGGTTACATCACCGACCTTTACATCGCCACTTTCCTTAACTAATTTTCTTACCCTATCTCGCCATGCTGGTAATTGTGCGGCAATTTTATCCTTAATCAACATCTTAATTTCTCCCTTGTTATATTTTAACCAGGCTGTGCAGGGCATTGGTTGTCTGTTTCACCGCCTCTGCTGAGCGTATCAATGCTTGCTGTTCTTCATCATCCAAATCATAAACCACGATCTTTTCGACCCCCTGCCGTCCCAATTGGACCGGTACACCGAAAAATATATCGCTCAGGCCATATTCACCTTTCATATAAGCGGAAGCTGGCACAATCAAATGCTTATCATTCAATACCGCTTCCACCATCTGTGTAACCGCAGCTGCAGGAGCATAATAGGCACTACCCGTCTTCAATAAGCTTACAATCTCCCCACCTCCCTTTCGTGTGCGATTGACAATTTCTTCCAATCGTCCTGAGGCGATTAAATCTCTCAAAGGAGTGCCTGCTACATTCGAATGGCGAGTTAATGGGACCATTTCATCACCATGCCCACCGAGCACATAACAGTGTACATTTTCGACCGAGACGTTTAATTCAGCTGCGACAAAAGCCCGCATTCTGGCTGAATCCAGTATGCCCGCCTGTCCAATCACCCGTTCGGGTGGAAGATTTGTAAGCTTCATGGTCAGGTACGCCATCGCATCCAATGGATTGGTCAAAATTATATAAATTGCGTTCGGAGAGCGCTTAATCGTCTCCAAGGCTGCTTTCGTAACAATATCTGCATTCGCAGTGAGCAAATCATCCCGGCTCATCCCTGGTTTGCGGGGAAGACCAGCGGTAATTACGATGATATCCGAATCTTCAGTTGCCTCATAACTGTTGGTTCCCGTAATGCTGACATCTATTCCAACCACTGGCATGGCTTGTTGCAAATCGAGCGCCTTACCTTGTGGCATGCCCTCGACGATATCAACCAGCACAATATCTGCAATCTCTCGTTCTGCTAACCAATGCGCAGTTGTCGAACCCGTCATCCCCGCTCCGATGATTGAAACCTTGTTCTTCATATTTCCCTCCATTTTTGTTATATTTAGTTACGTAGGTTCAGGCTGAGTTTGCTCATGTTGCTCCAAGAATTTAACTGCCTGCATGGCTGCCGCGGCGCCCATCCCGGCTGAAGTGACTACCTGCCTAAAATAGGGATCGCCTGCTTCACCTGCGACATAAACCCCAGGGATGTTGGTTGATAGACGGTTGTCAGTTTTGATATAACCGTGGTCATCTAAGTCGATATACTTCGCAAATATCTGTGTGTTTGGTATGTGCCCAATAAAAATAAACACACCATCGGTCTCAAGCTCACTTTGTTCATTTGCCCTTAGATTTAGTAACTTCACCTTATTGACCTTTTCATCTCCAACGATTTCTGTAACCCCACTATCCCAGACAAATTTTATCTTTGGATGATTAAACGCGCGCTCCTGTAAAATCTTGCCAGCTCGCAGGCTATCTCTGCGATGAATGATGGTTATGGATTTGGCGTAACGAGTGAGGAACAAGCTCTCTTCTAAGGCGCTATCACCACCGCCGACTACCACCACATCTTTATCCTTGAAAAACCAACCATCACAAGTTGCGCAATATGAAACCCCTCTTCCAGTTAACTCTCTTTCACCAGGAACATCTAAATGCTTTGCTTGCGCCCCGGTGGCAATGATCAATGTCTCCGCCAGATATTCACCATTATAAGTTTTGACTTTAAATGGCCGCTCACTGAGATCTACCTCAGTGGCGGTATCATATTCCACACTTGCGCCAAATTTTTCAGCTTGTTTTTGGATTAAATCCGAAAGTTCCTGACCTCCTACACCATCTGGAAAGCCAGGAAAATTTTCAATGGTGTTTGTTAATGAAACCTGCCCGCCCAATTCCATGCCTGTTAATAAGATCGGTTCAAGGTTGGCACGTGCTGCATACAAGGCAGCTGATAATCCAGCTGGCCCGGAGCCCAACACTAACACCTTGACGTTCTTTTCATGAATTGCGTGATCCGGGGAGACGTTATTCAGATTGAAATCCATTTACTGACCCTTTCTGATTAAAAATCAACTATTATTCTTGCCTATCTAATGACTTTCTTCCGCATAATGTATGATGCAATTCCGTAATAAAAGTTGCACTAGCTAATATTACTTGAAAATAATCCATAAAAATGTCAGTAATGCAGCTACCCTGAGAATCCAGCTATAAACTTCTTGCCCGGTAATCGATAATTGAATTGATGTTACCAAAAATGTCGCGAAAATTATCCCTGCGACTGCTTTTGATACGGTTTTTTCCAATTTTTTTATATTATCGGTTAATTGTGGATCTTTTACATTCAATTCACCCCTTTCAAGCTTGGTGATTAATGCATCTGCGCGAGATGGCAAGATAATCAGCTTCCGTGCTATATCGCCAGCCTCATTCACCCAATATCTCCAATCGTGTTGTGCTTCCTCCCTGATTATTTTTTGCGAGAAGGGCCCAAGATGGTGGAATATGTTGATCTGCGGATCCAATCCTGTACACATCCCTGATAAAATGCCGATGGCTCTTCCCAGGAAAATCAAATCCTGAGGCAGCTGGAAAGGCATATCATATAAAATATCTCGAAATTCATATGCAAAATCGTGGATTTCCTCCACATTTATCTGGGATAGTTCGTCCATTCCTTTTCCCCAGAATCGTTTGAACATCTCACCTTCGGCTCTTTCTAAGAGCGATATGTCTGCCCCGGGTAGCAGTATCCCTAATATTTGATATGCTTTTACTACACGTGTAGCATCTTGTAAACCCACTCCAATAAGCAGTTCCCTCAGGCCACTCCGAATTTCGGGTCGCATCCTTCCAACCATTCCAAAATCAATGAAAGTCAAAAGCCATTTTTTCTGCCCATTTGTATCATCCTCAGTTGATTCAATGGGTTTAACGAATAAATTACCCGGATGTGGATCTGCGTGAAAGAATCCGTCCTCGAATATCTGCTTCAGGTATGTGTTTACAAGTCTTCCGGCTACATCCGACTTGCTTATGCCTGCAGCAGTAATCCCTTCATAATCATTAATTTTAATCCCACGGACATCTTCTAAAGTTAAAACTCGTCTGGTAGTATGTGTCCAGATTACCTTCGGGACTCGAACCTCTGGATCATTGATAAAATTCGCAGCGAAGGTCTCTGCATTTTTCCCTTCGTTCAGGTAGTCAATCTCTTCATACAATACACGGGTGAATTCGGCAATCAACCCGGTGACATTGGCCCGCTTGCGAATTGGCCGGTATCTTTTTATCCACCCACCAGCTGTTTGTATGGCCGCTAAATCAGTGGCAATAATCTGCTCGATATTTGGCCGTTGTATTTTCACCACAACCGGATAGAAGATTTCGTCATTCTCTACACTTTGAGGTATCAGGTAACCGAGCTGTTGCGCTTGCTCTTGAGATATACGCAATTTTGCTAAATGAGCCTGCCCCAACGAAGCTGCTGCTAATGGTTCGGGGTCAAATTCTGCATATTTATCTAAGAGGGGAAACCCTAACTCAGCTTCAGCAACTTTTCTCATGGCCTCGAAAGCTTCAGATGGCACCTCATCCTGCAACCCCGCTAATTCATCGGTCACGACACTTGGTAATATATCTACTCGCGCAGATAGAAATTGGCCAACTTTTATTAAAACACCACCCATTTGAATTGCCAGGTAACGAAAGTTGGCAGCTATTTTTTGCATGCGCTTACTTCTGGTCCGTTGCGACCATTTAGCTAAACCTATTCTTGGAAAAACCACGTCCCAGAATATTTCGCTAACGAGGATACGGGCAAAAAAGAAAATGATCCTTCGGTAGCGCGCCCTCAGCATTGTAAATCGCCCCTATATGATCAGCATTGAACAGCTTGTTTTATTGAGTAATTGCTCGGTAATATCATCCAGTAAAGTACCCTGCCAACGGTCTTGCCCTGATTTATAGTGAGAACCCACTACCAGTAAATCATATCCACCATCTGCCAGCTCGTTTATCACTTCTTCTACAACCAATCCTTCTCTGATTCGTGAAGTGATTTCACTCTTAATTCCCGTAGAGATTAACTGTTGAATAGAACGCTCGACAATCTGGTTCGCGAAGCGATTGACTTCACCGTTAGGTTTTTTATTATCCCTGCTTTTTGCAATGACGTGCAATAAACCAATTTGAGCGTTCAGGTTTGCTACCCATTCACCACCTACCGTTAGAGTATCATTGTTTGGCGTGATGCTTCCAATACAAAATAATATTTTTCGGATCTGCTGGGGAATATTGCGGCCTACCAGAAAATGGGTGCTCAGCTTGCGCGTGAGCTTTCTCGCTGTTGCGCCAATGAATGGATGGAGTAATTCCAATTGGTTTCCGCCTCCACCAACTGTAACCAAATCATATTTTCCTTCGATGGCTTCTTCAAGAATTTCTTCTATTGCGAATCCATGCCTGAGTTTGCTGGTTAATGAATATTTTTGACCTAATTCAATCTCAACCTGGCTTATTGAAGTTGTTATTTTATCGCGATCTCCATCACTCTCGCTAACGCCTAATATGACGATCCTGGTTTGTGGGGAAAACCCAAGTTTAGACACCAGTGTCGCTGCCATGACAGAAGAGTTCGATCCATCTATACAGATTAAAATATCCACAAGCCGCTCCTCTCAATAGAGATTTAGTCTATTGCTATTCATATCACTCAGGTAATATATTTTACCTTGATTAATGCCTAGCTACCTGACAGTTTCTGTTCATCGATAGGAACACCATATAATTTTGAAAGG
>CAYLPS010000113.1:0-9487 GCA_964385625.1 uncultured Anaerolineaceae bacterium
TTAAGTAACTTACCGCTTTTGGGATGGTGGAGGAAGCAGCCTTGCTTCTCGGCTTCTTGCACCAGGGCGTTGGTACGCAGGAAAGTTTTCATGTCGTTGTTGAAGATCTCATTCTGCATAATGTCGAGGGCTCGCAAGCCAATCGAGACCACGTTGGAGTCTGCCTCGGGGGCCAGCGCGGGGTGCTGGCACCCGCAATTGATGATCACGATCTCATCTGGCTCAAGAGCAAGCACATCTCCCACTGGCGTGATGTTGCGAACTCCCCCATCCACCATGGCAGCACACTCTGCCGAAACATTCACCGGTGGCCATACCACCGGGATGGAGGCAGACGCCAGGATGGCTTTGGCCAGCTCGAGCGACTGGCGGGTGAACTGCATGTATTCGCCGGTGTGCAGTGACACCGCCCCCACGTGCAGGTCATCGATGATCCGCCCGGCCTCGAACTCATGCTGCATCAACTTTTGCAGGGGTCCATTGCCGTAGAATGACTTAGAGCCAAATGCCAGCTTCAGCAGCGAGAGAAGATTAAAGCCGCCGGTGTACACCTGGTCGTCGGAGAGGTGATCCCAAATTTGCATCAGGCGCGCATAGCGGTGCATCGACAGCATAGCGCCATTCATCGCACCCACCGAAACACCAGCGATGATATCCCAATGATAGCCCTTCACTTCGCGGGCGTATTTCTCAGCTCCCACCTGGAAGGCGCCCCTCGCTCCGCCACCCGATAGCACGAGGGCGATTTTCCTGGCGGGTGGCTCAGGCTCATTTTCTTCCATCACCTGGACGGAGGCAACCGACCCTGGGAGGGGCGTTTGGATGCCGGGCGTGCCCGGTTCATCAACCTGAAGTTCACCATTTACCTCGGCTTCCCCATTATCTGGAAAAATTGCCGGTAAGGCAGGTTCTTCATCTTCCAAGGGAGAGGGGCTGACCTCAGGCTCTTCATCTTCGGGAATAATCGAGGTAAATGCAGGTTCTTGCCGGGCAGGATAACCTGGCGTGAGCGTGACATCCTCCTCGACGGGCGCTTGTGCACCTGACATGGGTTCTTCAGCTGCCTGGCCATCGATGGGTGGGGTGGTGAGAGCTGGAAATTCCGCCTCGGTTGAAGCCTCAACAACGGCCGGGGATTCGATATCCGGCGCATCATCATTTACCAGGCTACCCAGGCCCACCGGCCGGTCAGCCGCCGGACTTGCTGCATAGGAAGGGTCCTCTTCACTTAATTGTGCCGCGTCGCCGGGTTCAGCCTGCCCACGATCAGTACCATCAAGAACCGGCTCAGCAGTCTCATTAAAATGAGCTTCTGGAACGAATGATGCTTCTTCATCAGACATAATTTCATCATAGCGTTCGGGAACTTCATCGTCGCCGTAGGCAGGGGCGGCACCAGATTGCTCCACCCACTGGATCACCTTGTCAGAACCGCTATCATAATCTTCCGGCAGCTCAGGCTCAACCGTTTCCTGGTTCTGGCGTAAAAATTCCTCCACGATGCGCTCATTTTCAGATTGGGCTTCCTCATCGGGTTCCAATTCACCCTTCTGGATGGTGTCTTCCATGTCGTGTATGCCTCCAAACCTTTGCTTGTGCGGATTACCTTGAATCTGTTGCAATTCTCGTACCTTGTGCCACAAAAATGGGCAGAAAATTATGCGAGCATGAACCTGATGACCCTCAGATTGTTAAAATTCACCATTAATTAATATATAATTGTGACTTATTTCATCATTTAAGTGGTATATATGGGTTTTGAGGATTTTCGTTAACCTGTCGGTGTCTGGCATGGCAGGTTTTGGGGAAAAATCAACATGGACTTCAACAGGAGGGTAATTCTGTGAATATCAATTTTTCAATGTGGAAAACAGCCATCTGGACGCTGGTCAAGATGGATAAAAAGGAAGAATGGGATAAGCTCGATGTGGTCTCCAAGTGGTTGATTGCCACCCGCTCGGGTGTCACCCTGGTGACGGTGTACACCTGTGTCATTTCGGGTTTACTGGCGCTTCGCGACCACTATTTTGCGCTTGGACCGTGGCTGATCCTCACCCTGGGTTTATTCATCGCCCACGGCGCCAACAACCTGCTCAACGATTACACCGATTTCAGCCGCGGGGTAGACAACGACAACTACTTCCGCACGCAGTATGGGGTGCACCCCCTGGTACAGCGCTTCTGGACCAGGCCGCAACAATTACGCTGGTTCATGGTGAGCGGGACTATCGCCTTCCTGGCAGGGTTATATGCCCTGTTTTTCACCCACTTCGCTCCAGCCGTGATCGGCTTCTTTGCCTTCGGGGCGCTGGTCTTGCTGCTGTACACTTTCCCGCTCAAGTATTTGGGCCTGGGAGAGCTGTTCATCTTCCTGATCTGGGGGCCCATCATGATCGCCGGGGTCTACATCGTCCTGGCCCTCGGGCACACCAATGGCAACCTGAACAACATCTGGAACGTGGTGCTGGCCGGCGTGCCGTATGGGTTGAGTGTGGTGAGCATTAACATCGGCAAGCACATCGACAAGATGAAGGAGGATGCCAAAAAAGGCGTGGGGACGCTGCCGGTGCGCATCGGGCAGACCGCAGCCCGCTACCTGAATATCGCCGTTTTGGGACTGATGTACCTGGTGGTGGTTTACCTGGTGTTCGTGCCACGCTACTTCACACCGGTGATGCTGATCATCTTCTTCGATGTACCTCGCCTGGTGACCGCGGTTAAAATCCTCTCCAGGCCACGCCCTGAGGCTGCCCCACCAGGCTATCCCATCTGGCCCACCTACTTTTCCGCCTTCAACTTCAACCACAATCGCTTGTTCGGGGGGCTTTTTATCCTGGCCTTGATCGTTGATACCTTGCTGCGCCTGCTGCTGCCGGCATTCTGGGTGCTGCGCTGATTAATCACATAAAAAAGGTAACGCGGGGCACGATATGATGCAAATTCGTGCCCCTTACTTATTCTTTTTCTTCTTCTTGCCCTTTTTCTTGCCCTTTTTCTCTTTATCCTCCGGCTTGTCGTGCACGGACGACACCGGGAAACCCGCTTCCTCCGCCACCTCGGCGTGGTACAGGCGCTTGATCTCTGCCAGGTCAACCGTGGGCTGGGGATACTTCATGTCCATGTTTTCCATGGTTTCCACCAGGATCTCTGACACGGCCAGGTTGCGGAACCACTTGCGGTTGGCGGGGATGACGTACCAGGGCGCATAGTTAAAGCTGCACTTGCTGAGCACGTCCGTGTACGCCTGCTGGTAATCATCCCAATAATCGCGTTCCTTATAATCCGCATCACTGATTTTCCACTGCTTATCTTTCTCATCCAGGCGGTCTCTAAAGCGCTGCAGCTGCTCATCTTTGTCGATGTGCAGGAAGAACTTCACGATGGTCGTGCCGTTATTGGCCAGCAGGCGCTCGAAATTATTGATATCGTTGTAGCGTTTCGACCACACCTCTTCAGGCACCAGGTTGTGCACCCGCACCACCAGCACGTCCTCGTAATGCGAGCGGTTGAATACCGTGATTTGCCCCTTTCTGGGGGTGTGCTGGTGTATGCGCCACAGGTAATCGTGCGCCAGCTCTTCAGGGGTAGGCACCTTGAAGCCTACCACGCTGCAGCCCTGCGGATTCATCGCTTCCATCACGTGGTGGATCGTGCCGTCCTTTCCACCCGCGTCCATGGCCTGCAGCACGATCAATAAGGCGTGCTTGTTCTCGGCGTACATCAGCGCCTGAAGCTCACTCAAGCGCCTGGCATTCTTTTGAAGCTCCTGTGCGGCTTTATCTTCGTCGTCATACCCGCCGTGGTAACCCGCATCCATCTTATCTAAGTTCACCTTGCTACCTGGTTTTATCCTGAACTCGTTGGAATAACCCATTTGTAAGCCCTCCTACGCGAAATTATATCATCTACGCTTCTATTTCTAAAACCTAGATTCTTCATTATCAGCGCTTAATGTTTCCATAATTTGACATTTTAAGCTTTTGGAGGTATCATATTTGGATAGATTCACTCCATATTGATGCAAATCTTTGGAATGATATCAGGTTTGAGATATCATTTTTGCATTAAAAATAGAGTGGGGAGTTGAAGTATGATAAAAGAACAGATCATTTCACAATCGAACAACATCAACGATTGTATCGACGATTTTCCATACAACAATATTCAAGAGCTGATCCATCAGATTAAGTATGCCAATAACAATGTGCGTATCCAGGTGCGAGCCATTTTATCCTGCATCGGCAGGCCGGCCATCCCCGAGCTGGTTAATGCCCTGGAGAATGCCGAGCCACTGCTGCGCTGGAATATCATCAAAATCCTGGAAACCATTCGCGATCCTTCGGCAGTCCCAGCCCTGGTGGGCCAGCTGAAAATCGAAAATGCTGACGTGCGCTGGGCAGCAGCTAACGCGCTGATCGGAATGCGCCGCGAGGCGATCCCGGCATTATTAGAAACGCTTACCCATGACTATGCCTCACTACCACTGCGGCAGAGCATTCACCATGTCTTCCACGTATTTAAAGACCGGGGGCTTCTGAACGAAGCTGAGCTCAAGGTTTACAACGCACTAGACAACATCGAGCCGACTGTGATTGTTCCCTGGGTGGCTAAGAACGCCCTTGAGTATCTGAAAACCCATAAGAACCAGGCTGCTATCCATGAGGACAATCTTCTTTTCTAGCAGGGAATAAGCCTGTCTCGCACCGCTCCCGGCAGGTATTCACGCCGCCAGAGGAATAATGACCTCGATCCTCGTGCCATGTCCGGGTGTGCTAACGATATGAACCTCACCATGGTAGCGTGAGACACGCTCGTGCATCGAGCTGATACCCAGGTGGCCCGGATGTGGCTTATCGGTGTCGAAGCCCAGGCCGTCGTCAGCGATCACAAGGTGCGCCTGCCCGCCTGCACATGCCAGTGAAAGGGTCACCTGGCTGGCGCGGGCGTGCTTAACGATGTTATGCGTGGCCTCCTGGGCAATGCGGTACAAGGTTTCCTTCAAATCCAATGAGATTTCCGGCTCGGTGCAAAGGTCAGCCTGCACTGCCAGCTGGTGCCTTGCCTCCAAAACCTGTGCCAGCTTTTCCAGTGCTGCCACAAGTCCCTCCGTCTGAAGCGATTCGGGGCGCAACTCGAAGATCAAAGTACGCATCTCCACCTGCCCAGCTTCTGCCAGGCGGTTTACGTAATCCAGCGCCTCGGTAGCCTGGGCCGGGTCTTGGGCCAGCGAGGCGCGGGCAGTCCTGGCACCCAGCCCGATGCTGTACAGCACCTGGGAAACAGAATCGTGCAGCTCGCGCGCCAATCGCTGCCGCTCTTCCAACACAGCCAGTTGGCGTGCCTGCTCATACAAGCGAGCATTCTCGATGGCTACCGCCACCTGCTGGGCAAAAGCCATCGCCAGGCGGGCATGTTCCTGCGCATAATAATGCGGGTCCTGGTGAATAAAAACCAGCATTCCGCTGGCATGCTCCTTGATCACCAATGGAATACCCATCCAGCAAAATTTCAGCGGGCTAGCACCGTCCATCGTCCATTCGCACTCGATTACCGGCTGCAGCGTGCTGATTACCTGCCCCTGCAAGCGCTCATCCTGCCAGCAAATGCCTGCCAGGCTGGTGGGCAGCAGCTCTTCCTGTGTGGTGCTCATCTGCACCAGCCTGCCGTCTTCATACAGCTGCAAGATACAAGCTGCCGAAAAATCCAATACCGGCTTGATCTCGCTCAGGATCTGTGTAAGCAGAGGCTCAAGGGCTAGTGTCGAGCCCAGGCGCCGTGAAACATCCAGTAAAGCCGAAAGCTGGTGGGTGCGTTCTTGAACACGCTGCTCTAACAGCTGGTGCGCTGAGTCGATCTCACGCGTGCGCTGGGCTACCGCCCGGGCAAGCCTGCCCTGGCGGTTCACCGACAGGTATACAAGGCTGGCAATCAGGAAAGCAATCAGCAAGCTGCCGATCCTGAACAACTGCACAGCTGTTTGCACGGCTGCCACCCAACCCTGGGCGGGTGCGCCGCCCAGGTCCCAGCTGCCTTCGGGCAGGCTGATGGACTGGATCATCGGCTCCTGCTGCCACACCTGGCTGGAGCCATAAAAGGTAAACCCCAGGCGATCACGCAAGGCCATCTCCAGGCTGGTGCCCTGGCCGGTTAACCCTGCATCCTGCAGCACGGTATTCATATCTATCGACACCGAGACCAATCCCCACAGGTTGCTACCCCTGAAAACTGCCTGCCAGGCAGTGAGCCCGAACCCACCCTGGCGCAGCTCGCCGGGCTGGCTGATGGTGATGCCTCCCGTATGGATGGCGCGCTGCACGTCATTGCGCGTACCCGGGTCGGGGTCATTCAGGACGTCATAGCCGCTCAATACCACGGCATCGTAGGCAGGGAAAATGTAGCGGGCGATGCCTTCAGGTGCGATCATCAATGTCTTTATGCCCGTGGTATTGAAATACACCCCCGATGCATATACCTGGAACGGGCGGTCGAAAGCAGTATCGGGCCATTCGGTGCGGGTGAAGGCATACAGCCCCTGGAGCAGGGCAAGCCGCTGGTCAACTGCCGAAGCCAGGGCGTTGGCGTGCGCGGAAAGCTCCTCGGCAGCCTTGGCGCGTTCCTGCCTGACCAGGTCAGCCTGGTACCAGTTCCCCAGGAAATAACTTGCCGGAAGCAGCAGCGCCAGGCAGGCCAATCCAGCCAAGATTGCTCCCAGGTGCGGGGTACGCAGCGTGTTCCTGGCAACCATCAACCGGCTCATTCATCTTCCAATTTGGCCAGTCTCAGGCGCATGGCAATCAGTACTGCCTGGGTGCGGCTCACTGCTCCAAGCTTGCTTAAAATACTGCTAACATGGGCTTTAACGGTCTTTTCGGTGATGTACAAATTGAGGGCAATTTCCTTGTTGGAACACCCCAACGCCATTTGGCGCAGCACTTCCATCTCACGCTCGGTGAGAGTCTTAAGTAAACCAGCTTCACTCTGCCGGGTGACCATCCGCAATGCCACCTGTCTTGAGAGCTGTACCTGGCCTGCCATGGCAGCATGGATGGCACTGCACAGCTCATCGGAGCTGGTATCCTTCAGCAGATAGCCAATCGCCCCCGCCCTGATCACCTGCTGGATGGTGGCATCATCCAACACACTGGTTAGGGCGATGACTTCGGTGTCGGGGTATTGCTTGCGGATGGCGGTGGTGGCTTCAAGGCCATCCATCACCGGCATCAGGATATCCATCAGCACTACGTCGGGATGCAGCTTGCCCGCCAGGTCGAGAGCTTCTTTGCCATTGGAGGCTTCGCCCACCACCTGTAGCTGGGGGTCGAGCTGCAGGTACATCCTCAACCCCTGACGTACGATGCCATGATCATCGGCAATCAATATATGTATGGTCATCACAACACCCGCACGCGTGATTATATCACCTGGAATTTCCACCCATCGCTTAAGACTTAAGACCCAGGTAAATGCAGACTTAAGCGTCTCGACCCCATAGAAAGTTACAGGTATACTGGCTGCACGATCAAGAACTATCCGTAAAATGAATCCTTATGGAGAGTGGATATGAAAAAGAATGCAGTGCTCATCATTGGAATGATGCTGCTCATGCTTAGCATGGCCCTTTCAGCCTGCTCAGCCAGCACGGATGCCAATGCCCAGAACATAGAATCCAGCACCCCCAATCCCACGGCTACCACCCAACCGGTGGTGCAGCAGCCCACGCAAACCTCGATAACCGAGGTGCGGCCCACCGCCAACCAGGAAACCTACAGCGATCCATTTGCCTACTGTGCCGCGGTGGGGACGGTCGACTCGCCCGACGCACGCTACACGGGGCCAAAAATCAGCCTGGAGATTATCAACGGCTTCAAAGCGGCTGCAGGCTTGCAGGAAAGCAGCATGCCGCAAGACATGTTCGAAAAAACCACCATCTGGCGCTGCATGGATGGCCAGGTTTACGCCTGCAATTTTGGCGCCAACCTGCCCTGCAACTCCAAGGCCAATACCGATAAAACACCTACCCAGGCGATGAATGACTTTTGCCAGGCTAACCTGGATGCTGATGTCATTCCCATGAGCGTCACCGGCCATTCCACCATTTACAGCTGGCATTGCGTGGCAGATACCGCCGAGCCGCTCGACCAAATCGATAACGTGGATGCCGCCGGCTATCTGACGCAGATCTGGTATGCCATTTCACCGGGTTCGCTCGTCACCACCCCACCCACCCCCACCCTTATAGGTGGCAGCAGCGGGATGCTATTCAGCTCCAACCGGGGCGGGTATTATGATGACCTTTACGTGCTAGACTTCACCACCCAGCAGGTCACCCGCCTCACCAGCGGCGACAGCAACACCTTCGCGGGGCCATTCTCGCCCGATGGCTCGCAGCTGCTCTTCACCGGGTTTGGCCTCACCCATAGCTATATCGGCCTGATGAACGCTGATGGCACCAACCCATTGGACCTCTCGAACCGCCCGGATGTGGATGAGGGCTTCCCGGCCTGGTCACCCGATGGCACGCAGATCGCCTTCACATCTCGCATGAATGGCAACAACGACATTTACATCATGGACGCAAACGGAGGTAACATTCACCAGATAACCACCAACCCCACCGACGACTTCGCCCCGGCCTGGTCACCCGATGGCAGCCAGATCGCCTTCGTTTCCGACCGCGACAACCTCACCGGTGTGAATAACCTGTACGTGATGACCGCCGATGGCTCCAAAGTGATCCGCCTGACCAGTGGCGATGAGAACGATTATGGACCCGCCTGGTCGCCGGATGGCACGCAGATTACCTTCCGGGCTGACGTGGAGGGTAACAGCGAAATTTACGTGATCGACACCGATGGCAGCAGCAAGGTGAACCTGACCAATGACCCAGCCAGCGACTGGTCGCCGGCCTGGTCTCCGGATGGCAGCCTGATTGCCTTCCAGACCAACCGCGAGGGCAACTGGGAGATTTTTGTGATGAACGCCGATGGCAGCAACCCGCAAAATATCAGCCAGGACAACGCCGACGACCAGATGCCCTACTGGAAGCCCGCCACCACCCAGGCCCAGCTTGCCAACCCGGCTTCTGCCTACTGCATCCAGCAGGGTGGCTTCCTCGAGATGGAAGATCGCGCCGGATTGGGCCAGATGGGAGTGTGCTATTTCCTTGATAACCGCCAATGCGAAGAATGGGCACTGCTGCGCGGTGATTGCCCGGTGGGAGGCCTCAAAGTGACCGGCTACCTCTCCGATGCAGCCCGCTATTGTGCCATCACCGGCGGCGAGTATGCCATTACTGCCAATAATGAAGATCCCACCCAGCAGCAGGGCACCTGCACATTCGATGATGGACAAACCTGCGATGCCTGGGATTACTATAACGGAACCTGTGACCCCAATCATTGATTGCCTGATAACCAACAGGCCCTGATTGCCAAAAAACCCGCCCCGGTGCGGGTTTTTTGGCGGGCGCGAGAGGGCTCGAACCTCC